>NZ_JBLRWX010000285.1:0-500 GCF_047921035.1 Natronococcus sp. | reverse complement strand
GCGCGCGCTCGGTGGGCTACCCGAGCGAATGCGAGTGGGCCCGCCGAGCTGCGCGCGAGGGATGAGTGAGGCGCGACGCGCCGAGCGAATCGGCTGGGGAGGCGTGTGGGCGGTAATGCCGACTGCGTGAGAGTATATAAATAGGGGATACCGCTCTGTATGTCTTATAAATCGTCGGAGTAACTATATAAAGAGCATTTAAATGCTGCAAAAGCGCCGGGACAGGGATTTGCACCACGCGAAGACGTTCCGGGCATGCGGCCTCGCGTGCGCTCGGCCGTTCCGGGCTGCGTCTTCTCTACTTCGAATCTGATTGGATGCACTCTCCACGCACCGCCGACCGCTCGCTGTCGCTCGCGGTGTGGCGGTGCGGGAGAAGTGGGCCGGCTCAGATTCGAACTGAGGTTACGGCCACCCGAAGGCCGAAGGATACCAAGCTACCCCACCGGCCCGCGCTCGGAAGAAAGCTGGTTGCGTTGTTAAGCGTTCCGGAACGACGT
>NZ_JBLRWX010000284.1:0-500 GCF_047921035.1 Natronococcus sp. | reverse complement strand
CCGGGATGCTTTCTCACGGCAGAAGCACAGATATGCATAATATAGAGATTTAACTCTGGCAGATATCCGAGAAGATGTATGAAAAGCACTGCGCCGCGTCACGCTCGCGCGTAAAGAGTGCATTTTTGTCCCGACCGTCCCTTGAGTATAGATGTCGTTCAGAAGGGCTCAGCCACCGACGCCCAACACGTCGTACGAGACCCCTTCTTGACGGCACATTAGAGACTCATGAGCAGCGATGACGACAGCCACCGCTATAGAGTTGATATGGCCGCTCGCGGCAGTGTGAGTTGGTCAGGGCTTTCGATTCGGCTCGCGCTCGAAGCCAGCCCGAGAGTAGTTTATCTACTCCTCACGCTCTCAGCAGTGGCACCGCTGGCGATTCGTATCGTTCCCTAAGAAGTCGGTCCCGAGCGGAACTCAGGCACCGACGCCCAACGTCCTTCATTTGGACCCGATCTGGATATAGGAGTTGTGGTTGTCCTCGCACATACATCAAC
>NZ_JBLRWX010000283.1:0-502 GCF_047921035.1 Natronococcus sp. | reverse complement strand
GCCTCGCGGCAGTGGCGTTCCACCTGCGCCAGGTCGGCAGGGTCGTCGTCGGCGAAGACGTTGATGGCGACGAGCGGCTCGAGCCCGAAGGATCGCACGTTCGCCACCTGTCGGTCGAGATGAGCGAGGCCGCGGCCGACGTCGCCTCCGCCGTGCGAGGCGAGCGCGCGCACGGTGGCGACCAGCACCACGCAGCGTGGCCACAGGCCCGACTGCTTCATCTTGATGTCGAGGAACTTCTGACCGCCGAGGTCGAAGCCGAAGCCGGCCTCGGTGACGACGATGTCGGCGTGACGGAGCGCCAGCTTCGTAGCGACGACGCTCGAGCAGCCGTGGGCGATGTTCGCGAAGGGTCCGCAGTGCACGAAGGCGGGAGCGCCCTCGCGCGTCTGCACCAGGTTCGGCTTGAGCGCTTCGCGCAGCAGCGCCACCATGGCCTCGGTGGCCCCGAGATCGGCGACCGTGACGGCGGAGCCGTCTTCGCGCCAGCCGAGCACGGTCC
>NZ_JBLRWX010000282.1:0-503 GCF_047921035.1 Natronococcus sp. | reverse complement strand
TCACCCGCGCAGGACCACGGTCGGCGACCTTTGCGCGCGTCGAGCCGATGCCGGTAAACGCAAGGAGAGAGAATTGGCGACCAACCTTCTGGCCAACGACACCTACCGCAACGAGTACACCACCGACTTCGTCGAGAACTGGGACGACCTGATCGGCTGGGACGGTCGCGAGGACAGCGAATCCCGGTTCTTCCACCGCATCCTCGACGCCTACGGCTTCGAGCTGATCCACGGCTTCGCACGGTTCGTCGACGCGGACACGATCGAGGTCGACGGGCGACGCATCACCGCCCGTTCGTACCTGATCGCCACGGGCGCACAGGCGTGGGCCCCACCGATCGACGGGCTGGCCGAGACGGGCTACCTGACCTCGACCACCGCGTTGGAGCTCGAAGAGGTGCCGGGTCGGTTGACGGTGATCGGCGCGAACGCGATCGGGCTCGAGCTCGGCCAGTTCTTCGCCCACCTGGGCAGCGAGGTCACCTTCCTGGACGTCGCCGAGC
>NZ_JBLRWX010000281.1:0-503 GCF_047921035.1 Natronococcus sp. | reverse complement strand
CCCCGCGACCCACGGGGTGTTCCGGATCGTGCTCGAGATGGATGGCGAGCGTGTCCGGGACGCCCATCCGGTCATCGGCTACATGCACCGCGGCTTCGAGAAGCTGGCCGAGCACCGCGACTACCGTCAGATCAAGGCGCTGGTCAACCGCCACGACTGGCTCTCCGGGTTCTCCAACGAACTCGGGATCGCGCTGGCCGTCGAGACCATGCTCGAGATGGAGGTCCCGGACCGCGCGCAGTGGATCCGCATGCTCATGGCGGAGTGGAACCGGATCCTCAACCACCTGATGTTCACCGGGTCCTTCGCCCTCGAGCTCGGCGCCATCACCCCGATGTTCTACGCCTTCCGGGAGCGCGAGGACATCCAGCACATGCTCGAGTCGGCCACCGGCGGCCGGCTGCACTTCACCTACAACCAGGTGGGCGGGCTGAAGGTCGACCTGCCCAAGGGCTTCCTGCGCCGCTCGGCCGAGCTCTCCGCCCTGGTGCGCTCCCGGCTGC
>NZ_JBLRWX010000280.1:0-505 GCF_047921035.1 Natronococcus sp. | reverse complement strand
TTGCCGACAAATCGCCGTTGCTTAATAAATCATCTATTCGAACGCCAAATTGATAATCGTCATCATCGATTTTTCGAATAATACTTGCTCTATTACCATCGGAAAACATTCCCAGACCGCCAACTTGGATCATCAAATCGAGTAAGGTCATGCCTTTTTTATAGGGAAAAGCTCTAGCGGTTCCGCTTCCACCCATACCGCCGCCCATACCTCCCATGCCGCCGCCCATACCACCGCCCATACCACCGCCCATACCTCCCATGCCGCCGCCCATGCCGCCGCCCATGCCGCTACCGGTCATGATAATTTTTACTTGCTGTTCGTAAATGCCCTGAAAACCGCCCACAATGATAGCAACTTGAGGATCTCTGACATATTCGCTCAAAATGACTTCCATTTCGCGCGCCAATTCGGACGGAGTTCTGCCAAGTGCATCGACATCGTCGATTAATGGCGTGGTTATCTTGCCATCTGGGCGAACAGTTGCTGTTGTCGATATTTCCGG
>NZ_JBLRWX010000279.1:0-509 GCF_047921035.1 Natronococcus sp. | reverse complement strand
GGCGCGGCACGTGGCATTCCGGCCACGACCCCTACGAGAACAACTTCGCCCTGATGTCCATCCCGATCGGCACGCAGGCGCTGCACGCCGCCGGCTTCGCCATGGGGGCCCGGTTCGACGACAACCCGGTCGTGGCCTGGAGCGAACGCGACGGCGACAGCGACCGCTACGACGTGTTCGTCGACCGCTGGAACGGCAGCGCGTGGCTCTCGCTCGGTGGCAGCCTGCGCGGCGGTTGGGGGACGGCGTTCGCCGAAGGCCTGGCGATCGGCCCAGGCGGGGAGATCGTCGTGGCCTACTCGGTGGCCTCGGGGGAGGAACGACGCGTCGCCGCCGCCCGCTGGAGCGCGGGGGCGAGCACCTGGACGACGCTGGGCACGCTCCACGCCGCGTCGACCTCCACGGCTTGGAACGCGCGGGTGGCGATCGACCCCGCGGGCAGGCCGCTGCTGGCGTGGAGCGAGCCGCTGTCGGACGGACACGGCGGCGTCGCCGGCAGGTACTACGTC
>NZ_JBLRWX010000278.1:0-512 GCF_047921035.1 Natronococcus sp. | reverse complement strand
CGGGCGCTGGCTGGAAGGCATCGCGCGCGGCCGGACTTCCAGCGCAATCCGCGGGTTGATGAAGCTCGCGCCCGACACCGCCTGGGTGGAGCGCGATGGCGATTTCGAGGAAATCCAGGTCGATGAGCTGCGCGTCGGCGATATCGTGCAGGTCCGCCCCGGCGGCAAGGTGCCGGTCGACGGCACGGTGACCAAGGGCCGCTCATGGATCGACGAATCGATGATCTCCGGCGAGCCGGACCCGGTCGAGAAGGGCGAGGGCGACGAGGTCGTCGGCGGCACGCTCAACCAGACCGGCGCGTTCCGGATGAAGGCCGAAGCTACCGGCCGTGACACGGTGCTCGCGAAGATCATCGACATGGTCGAGCAGGCCCAGGGAAACCGGCTGCCGGTGCAGGCGCTGGTCGATCGCGTGGTGCGCTATTTCGTGCCCGCAGTGCTGGTCGTGGCGGCGCTCACTCTAACCGTCTGGCTGCTGTTCGGGCCCGAGCCGGCGCTCAGCCTGGCGCTGG
>NZ_JBLRWX010000277.1:0-513 GCF_047921035.1 Natronococcus sp. | reverse complement strand
CTCGAACCGATACGGTCCTCGAATCTCCAGCAAGTGGGCCCTTTGCCCTCGAGGTATTCAAACGGGGACGTGCCGAGAACGAACCCTGGAGACGTGTGAACCCCCGCTACGTGATCGACGAGACGGGACTCGAGAAGCGCACCGCCGAGTACTACCCGCGACGGCTCCACGACACGGGCTGGATTCGAAAGGCGAGTCGCGGACGCGACGAGTTCGTGGAGGACCCTCGAAAATCGTAGCTCGATTCCCACACCACCACTGCCCGAACTATCTGATCACCTACCGACTACAGCCCATCGACCAACCACCACGGGTGGGACTGAAAGGGGCTGGCGGGGTCGGCGACGCCCGACGAAGTCCTCGCGAACGAAGTGAGCGAGGGCAAGCGAGACGCAGTCTCGCTGTGTAAGCACCGCAGCGAAGCGAGGAGCACAGGGAGGCGCGCGAGCCGACACCGCCAGGGGCTTTCGGAGTGTTCGCACGAGCACTCGCCGAATCGACGATCACTCGTCC
>NZ_JBLRWX010000276.1:0-515 GCF_047921035.1 Natronococcus sp. | reverse complement strand
CGACCGTGGAAGACCTGTGCGCTCGAGAGCACCACTTCCGCCGGAAAACGGCGTCCGCTCAGTCAGCGCGTCCGTATCCGCGTCAGCGTACTCATTGGCGTAGTGGATCGCGACCGAGACGGGAATGAGTGCAATCGCACCGACCACGACGAGTTCAAGGAACGCAGGTTGATCGCCATCAAGCTGCAGTGTCGATCCGTCCCTCATCAGTGATGCTTCTGCGGCAGCCTTTCCAATGCCAAGCGCGTAGACGAGGACGATCAGAGCGAGTTGGCTCGGCCGAGCAGCTGCCCAGAGTGCCCATAGCCTCGGTACCCTATTTGCGATCATTGGATCCGAAGCCGGATGGTCGGTAGTGAAGTACCTCGGGGACAAGTGGTTCGAGAATCATAGATTCTCGTCATCACGAGAGAGCACGCTCTCTCGAACGACCCCGAGGCTTCACCGTTTTGACCGCACGTCCCAAAACGGGGCGTGCTGTCGCAGGCGAATTTAATTCCCCTCGACCTTCCCGA
>NZ_JBLRWX010000275.1:0-515 GCF_047921035.1 Natronococcus sp. | reverse complement strand
CAGCTCGCAGCCGCGGGGCTGGAGCGAATCACGGCCGCGGTCTCGATAGACCGGCGGCTGACGCTGGAGGACACGGCGCTGGGCGCGGCGGTCCTGGCCGTGAAGACCACCGCGGGCAGCGTCGCCAATCTCGAACTCGGCCTGCTGGAGTTCCAGCGCAGCAGTATCGGCCCGGACGACGTGGTGCTCGATTACCTGGCCGACCTCAATGCGCTGACGGTCACGCTCAACATCAGCCATGAGTTTGCGAACCTCGACACCGGCTTCAATTTCGGCCTGCAGGGCACGCCGCTGAGCAATTTCAATGCGAATGCGGATTTCGCGGTGCGTGCTGACGGCGATTTCAAGATCACCTTCGGCATCGACCTCGGCTCGAGCGTCTCGAGCATGAAGGCATTGCGACCCTACTTGCCGGAGGGCGCGGCGAGTGACGCCAATTTCACGCTGCTGATCAGCGATGGCGAGTCGTCCATCGTGGATGGCGGCGAGCTCACGGTTGCCGTGCCGGTGACCCT
>NZ_JBLRWX010000274.1:0-516 GCF_047921035.1 Natronococcus sp. | reverse complement strand
GGCGGGCGACGACGTCATCTACGGCATGACGGGCGACGACGTCTTGTTCGGCGACGGCCAGGACGACGACATCATCGGCGGCTACGGCAACGACTGGATCTCTGGCGGCACCGGCGATGACGGCGTCATCGGCGACGACGGCCGGATCATGACCAGCCGCAACAGCGCCAGCTACGGCGAGCCGCTTTACGGTGTCATAGCGCTTGTCGATCGGGATCCCAATACGCGAATCACCAACGGCAACGTCCTCAACGAGATCATCAAGACGCCCGGCGACATCCAGTACGCCCTGATCAATGTCGAAGGCGAGTTGAAGAAGGCTGTCAATCTCACGCCGTTCAGCCAGGATCCCGACTTTGATGGCACCGACGACGAGTTCGGCGGCGTCTCAAGGAACACGTCCGACGATATTATTTACGGCGGGCTCGGCAACGACTGGCTGCATGGCGGCTCGGGCGATGACGCCATTTCCGGGGCAGAAGCGCTGCGCGAAGCGGCCGCCCTGTGGTGGAACCC
>NZ_JBLRWX010000273.1:0-516 GCF_047921035.1 Natronococcus sp. | reverse complement strand
ACCGTTGAAAGGACCGTGTGGAGACAGCGGTCCTTTCAACGGTCTCTCTCGCAGGCCCTCTCGCTGATCCCTCCCTCTTGGAGCCACTGGGCGACCGAGCTCTTCCTCGTCGCCGAAGGGTCCGTTTCGAAGGAGGATTGTGGGGACGGGGTGGGGGTGGATTCCGGTCCTTCCACCTCGACCCGCAGAGGATCGGTTCCGACACGTGCGACGAGGGATCGTTTCGACGACGACGACGACGACGACGACGATGAAGACGACAAGGAACGTCAATGGCGACGTTTGGTGGAAGCGATGGCGAAGCGATGGCCCATGGCGACGTACTGGACGTTGGTCCACGTCGTGGTGGAACTCGCAGGTCGAAAGGAAGGCAAGGCGTCCGCCGTAGACGCCAGGAAAGTCAAGTGGCTGGTGCAACGTGCACCGTTGGGCAGACGACGTGCAGACGCGTTGCTGCGTCGCGTGGTGCAGGAAAGGATCCTTTGCGATTCCAAAGCATCCGAAGACGCGAACGAC
>NZ_JBLRWX010000272.1:0-518 GCF_047921035.1 Natronococcus sp. | reverse complement strand
GGGACCGCCATCGAACCCAGCGGCCCAAGTGACACCCTCGGCGATGGGACGCTGTAGCCACTGAACAACGAGTCGCTGTACAGCCCCGAGAACAGACCATCGACGCGATCGGTGATTTCAGCTTCAAACCCACTCGTATAGGGCTGGCTGAACCAGCCGTTGAACGAATCGGCCCACCGGTTGCGCTCGAGCGCCTCGATTCGGTACGTCGCGCCGCGTTCAAGCAGATGGAACTCCGCACCGGCCAGGAGGGCGATCTGAATCGCGGTTCGGGCCTCGCGGTTGATCCAGTCGTTCATATGGAACGCGGTCGCGTCGTCGAGAGCCGCCAGGATGAGTCGCGAATCCCGCCCCCCCGACAACAACACGCCGTACTCGTGGTCGTCTCGTACCCACTCGTCGATCACCGTCTGGAAGCGAGCGGCGAACTCCTCGACGAACCACTCGAAGGACTCCGCACGCGGCTGGTAGTGGGGACGCCAGTACTGGTCGGTCCGGATCGAACGCTCGTCGAGCAC
>NZ_JBLRWX010000271.1:0-520 GCF_047921035.1 Natronococcus sp. | reverse complement strand
GGTGCCGCCCGACTGGAGCGACCTGCCGGTGGTGCAGGTGCAGGACGCAACGGCCGAGGTGGAAGAGCCCGCCTACGGGCGGGTGCTCCACAAGGTGCAGCTCACGGTGGAGGTGCTGGTGCCGGGGGGCGTGGCCGCGGCGGACCTGCGCGACTACGCGGCCGACGTGGCCCAGGCGGTGGGCACCGACCCCACGTGGTCGGGCCTGGCGCAGCAGACGCGCCTGGTGGACGTGATCTTGTCGGTGGGGATCGCCGGTGCGGTGAACGCGGGGGCGAGCGTGGGATTCGAGGTGGAGCTCGACCTGCCGCTGTGGAGCGTGTGAGGTGTCGTCGCAGCGGGTAGTGGTCGAAGGGCTCGAGGAGGCCATGGCGGCGCTCGACCCGGCCATCGCCGAGCGGGCCGCGGTGCGCACCATCAACGACCTGGTGGCGCAGGCCCGCACGGCGACGAACCGCCAGATCCGCGCGACGTACATCATCACGGCCCGGCGGCTCAACGAGTACCTGAAGGTGTTTCG
>NZ_JBLRWX010000270.1:0-521 GCF_047921035.1 Natronococcus sp. | reverse complement strand
GGCACGCCTGGACGCAGCCGCCGCAGCGGACGCAGGCGTCGAGGAGGTCGGCGGGCGGCGCGTCGGCGGTGCGGTAGTGGCTGGCGCCAGCGGGTGGCGGGTGCGGTGGCAAGTCCCTTTCGCGTCCGGCGAGCGAGGAGCGGGCGTGGGCGACGTCCGCGCCGCCGGAGGGCCGGAGCTCAGGAGGGGATGTACGCGATGCCGTCGGGGTGGATGCCGGCCCGGTGACGCGCGATCTCGGTGAAGGCGGCGACGTCGATCACGGAGACGTCGTTGGTCTTGTTGTTGGCGACGTAGGCGTAGCGCCCGCTCGGCTCGAACACGATCCCGCCGGGCCAGATGCCGATCGGGATGCGCGCGATCTCGCGGTGGCTGCTGGTGTCGAGCACCGAGACGTCCTTGGAGTAGCGGTTGGGGACGAAGGCGTAGCGGCCGTCGATCGTGAACGCCATGCGCACCGGCAGCGAGCCGATCGACTCGCGCGCGATCATCTCGTGCGTGCTGGTCGAGAACACCTGCAC
>NZ_JBLRWX010000269.1:0-526 GCF_047921035.1 Natronococcus sp. | reverse complement strand
CTGTAAGTCATTACCGGCGCAACCGCGACCCGTGCGGCGGTTGCGCCGGTAAATCGTTACAGCAATCCGTATGAGTCATCACTCGTCAGTACGTGGGCGAGCCGGAAAAGGACGACAGTGAGTTCAGGGGTACCCACGGAGGAATTTTCGCCCTTCAGGGCGGAGAGTAAGTCAATCGAGTGGAACCTCGACAAGCGACATTTCATCGCTCGTGAGCGCATCCCGCAACGCGTCCTCGAGTTCATCCCATTCTGAGGGGCGATACCCATCGATATCGAAGCTTTCGGCGAGCGTCATGAAATCGGGGCTCGTGAGTTTCGTTCCGAACGACTCGCCGCGGTGGGCGTGCTGTTTCTCGGAAATCAGCCCGTAATCGTCGTCGACGAAGAGGAGGATCGTATAGCTACATCCCACTCTCGTCGCGGTCTCGATCTCGGCACCGTTCATCAGGAAACCGCCGTCGCCAGTCGCTGCGACAACCTCCGAGTCGACCGCAAGATCCGCCGCGATTCCCCCCGGTACCGAG
>NZ_JBLRWX010000268.1:0-532 GCF_047921035.1 Natronococcus sp. | reverse complement strand
TCAGGCGGGTCGCACCCGCTGTCAGCCAGCCGATGTACCCAGTTCCAGACCGCTCCGTGAGAGCGTTCAACGCCTAATTCAGCGAGAATCGTTGTTGTCTCCCGAAGCGAACAACCGGTCTGATGGAGGCGGACGGCGAACGCCCTGACGGGCGTCGCCGTCCGCTCGTTCTCCCAAGATTCTTCTAAATCCGCGTCGTAGCTCTCGCTGAGCAGGTCTGCGAGCATTTGATCCAACGAACTCAACGACCTGCTCGTTCCTCAAACTGGCTCAACTAGACAGTGCCGAATTACCGATATTTGTGAGAGTGAGATCACTCCAAAATTCCGAACAAATGGTGAGAGTAACAACTGTAGCGATCGCAATCGTAGAGTAGCGTATGAGCCTTTTCGAAGTGGGTATCCCACTTATTGTTCTATTTGTCGTATTTGGACTGACTGTCGGTATCCTCTTTGGGTTCTTCGGGATGGGTGGGAGTTTCTTCGTTACCCCTGCGCTTCTCGTTCTCGGACATTCCGCCCCTACTGCCGTC
>NZ_JBLRWX010000267.1:0-540 GCF_047921035.1 Natronococcus sp. | reverse complement strand
GTCCACTCGCAGGAAGGAAGTTGCGAAGAATACTATCGTCTGGATCTAGATCCTCTCTCGACCGCTATCGGGGGCCGAGACGGTGTCAATCGACTCAGCGCTGGCCGTCAACGACCTTCGCTGCCGTTAGCACGGGGTCCCAGGTCGTGTTGAACGGCGGGGCGTACGCCAAATCGTAGTCAGATAATTCGTTAACGGCGATCCCCCGGTCACCGCACCTACCAAGGCGTGACTCCGGTAGACGGCACCTTCGCCGTACTCGGAGACGAGACTGCCACCCAAGACGCGTCCGGATGGACCGTCAACAATGAGTGTCACCTGTACGGTTCCACCTTCGGGATAGTAGCCAGCACGGGACTTTGCCTCGATCGTCTCCGTGATCGGCTCGAATCCAGCGTCCCGGGCTGTGTCGTGATCGAGGATTCCTGTCCGAGCGGCCTCCATCTCGAACGCCTTGACGGCCGCTGTGCCGGCAACGCCGCCTCCGACAGTTGGCTCACCTGCGACGGTCTGGCCGATGGCTCGTCCGTGTCTGTTGGC
>NZ_JBLRWX010000266.1:0-541 GCF_047921035.1 Natronococcus sp. | reverse complement strand
GTACAGGCTACGGTTGTCGATCAGCAGTTCGTCGGGCGCCGCGCTCAGGTCGTACGCGGCCGCCTCGAGCAGCACCGCCGTGCCGGCGGTTTGGCCGTCGAGGAAGTCCTGCAGGTCGGCCGCGGCGCCGGTGAACGCGACGCCGACGAAGAACGGCGAGAACGCGTCGGCGCCCTCGTCGGTCGTGACCTCGACCTCCTGCCAAGCGTCCGGGGTGCCGGCGGCGACGACCGCCTGGATCTCGTCGTCGCTCCAGCTGGTGATGGCGGCAGCGACGCCACCGATCGTGACGCTGCCGTCGGCGCCGAAGTCCGCGCCGGTGATGACGATGGTCGCCCCGCGCGGCGCGACGGACGGCGCCACGGCGCTGATCTCGGGCGGTACGGGATCGGGGTCGGGCTGCACGGGTGGTTGGCCCCCGCAGGCCGCGAGCGCGACCGCGAGCGTCACGATGAGGAGGAGATTCCGGGTGCGGGCCATGGGTACCTCCAGGTAAGGACCTGCTGGGAGCCATCGGGTCGGCGCGGTCGGTCGATCGGCC
>NZ_JBLRWX010000265.1:0-544 GCF_047921035.1 Natronococcus sp. | reverse complement strand
TGCGTCGGAGGATCCGAGGCGGATCTTCAAGGTGACCACGCAGGTCGCGGCCGAGGCGGGGCTGGTGGGGGTCAAGCGGGTGTTGGACTCTGCACCGCTGTTCGATGCGGTCGCCACGATGGACACGGTCACGCTGATCCGCAGTTCGATCCGGGGGCTGCTGAAGGCTGCTGATGCGAAGCTCGAGACGCGGCTGCGTGGGTTGCTGTCCGGTGACGATGACTACGCGGCGGCCGGGAAACCGGCGTGTGACTGGAACGATGCGGCCGCACGCGCGCGGGTGGTCGATCGGCTCGCGGTTGACGGGTTGGCGCTGCTGGGCGAGTTGGAGGGCCGCGAGGTGCCGACCGGGGTCGCGCAGGCGGCCGAGTTGGTGGCCACGGTGATCGGCCAGGACATCGAGGAGCGCGCCGACGGCCGGTTCGTGATCGCCCGCAGGGTGGCGCCCGACCGGGTGATCTCCACGGTCGACCCCGACGCCCGCCACGGCCACAAGACCACGTCCCGCAAGTACGACGGCTATAAGGGGCATGTCGCGGTCGAC
>NZ_JBLRWX010000264.1:0-549 GCF_047921035.1 Natronococcus sp. | reverse complement strand
GCGCCGCGGTCAGTGCGTTCTGGGCGACTACCGCGTCGAGTCGTTCGACGAGCTACCCGGCGTGCGCTAAGGTTTGGTCGTGTCCCAAACTCGTCTAGAGTCGTAACTGACTCCTGTGGAAACAGGGTCACCTCTGGTACCTACCCCGAAGTGACCCATGCACGCCACAATCGACGCGCAATTCACAGTTAGTCTCGACCCAGACAAAACGCTACCGCTTGCCACGATCGCTGAATCTCTCACTGAGATTCAGCTTGAGGCCACTATCCTCGAGGAGATCGTCAGAAGCCTCGACGAGCGCCTCGTCGAGGCGTACTGTGGAGAGAAACATACGCGCGGAAACGGCGGTCGCCGTTTCCAGCGCGCCGGAACTACGACACGAACAGCTGTAACAACCGCAGGAGAACACGAATTCACCCTCCACCACGTCAAAGATACTGCTGCTACCGACGACTCGACCTACTTCCGCCCGCTCGAGGATCTCATCGAATTCGACGGCCAGCGCATCTATCAAGAGGATATCTCTCTTCAGAGTACCGAACTCGCTAC
>NZ_JBLRWX010000263.1:0-557 GCF_047921035.1 Natronococcus sp. | reverse complement strand
GGGATCGACGTCTTCGACATCGAGCTCAACTCCCATGACCCGGAGGAAGTGATCCGGGCCTGCCAGCTGCTGGAGCCCACCTTCGGGGGGATCAATTTGGAGGACATCAAGGCTCCGGAGTGCTTCCATATCGAGCAGGTGCTCAAGGAGACCATGGACATCCCGGTCTTCCACGACGACCAGCACGGGACGGCCATCATCGGGGCCGCCGGGCTGGTGAACGCCCTGGAGCTGGTAGGGAAGAAGATCGAGGAAGTGCGGGTCGTGTTCAGCGGAGCCGGAGCGTCGGCCCTTTCCTCGGCCCGGCATTTCATGCGCCTGGGCGTCCGCCACGAGAACATGATGATGGTGGACTCCAAGGGGGTGATCTACAAAGGTCGCACCGAGGGCATGAACGAGTACAAGGAGGAGTGGGCCGTCGAGACGGATTGCCGGACCCTGGACGATGCCATGGAGGGAGCCGACGTGTTCGTGGGCCTATCCGTGGCGGGCATGGTGTCGAAGGACATGGTCCGCTCCATGGCGGAGAACCCCGTCATCTTCGCCCTCGCCAACCC
>NZ_JBLRWX010000262.1:0-557 GCF_047921035.1 Natronococcus sp. | reverse complement strand
CCAGCGCCTCGGCGATCTTTCCAGCCTTTCCCTGGGCCTTTTCCTGTTCCAACGCATTCACCAACTCGACAGTCGAGAAGAAGCGTACGCGTTTGCGGTGATGCTCGATGGCCTGAACGCCGAGGGCGGTCGCGACATGGCTTTTCCCGGTTCCGGGCCCGCCGATCAGGACCACGTTCTCGGCCGCATCCATGAACTCGCACCGGATCGAATCCGGCGCCGAGCCCAGTGCATTCCTGAAATGCTGATGCGAAAGATCGATGCGGCCGACCGCCTGGTCGACGTGTCCCTGGACGAGCCCGCACCACCAATCTGCGGCTCGGCATGCGTGAGCAATCTCCGCCGCGCTATCCGGATGTCCAAGGCGGATGTGGGTGTATGCCGCGTACCCGACCACGAAGGATGCCTCCGGATGTTCGAGCGCAGCGCCTCGAAGAAAATCCATGATCTCATCCATCTCTCGCGACGAACCGCACGCGTCGTTAGGGTGACAAGTTTTTCGGTCCGGATCCACCCCAAGGCAAAGAAATCCGTCGTCGGCGAGACATCGCTCATCC
>NZ_JBLRWX010000261.1:0-559 GCF_047921035.1 Natronococcus sp. | reverse complement strand
CCTTCGCTCGAGCCGAGGACCCCCGGAAACGGTTAGGGAGCGGACGTCGTGGGTCGAGTATGGGCATCGACGACACGCTCTCGGCGCTCCCGGATCCCGGGGGCCACAGCTTTCCGGACTACTCGCTCCCCAAGGGAGACCCGGTCATGCCGATCGCGGTCACCCGCGAGGAGCTACGGACCTTGCTCGAGCTGTACGACACCTTCGCCGCGGTCGACCCGACCGGGCTCGACTCGAACCCGTTTCTGAAGTCGACGACGCGGTTTCTCGAGCAGACGTTCGGGGCGCCGGTGTACCGCCCGGACGAACAGCTCGTCGACGACGTCGCGGCGATGCTCAACGACTTCTCCGACGACCTCGCGGGTGAGTCGGTCGGCGTCGTCGACGCGACCCCGAAACACCACAAGACGCTGTACTTCTTCCTGACGTCCTGTCGGGCCTATCGCTCGGCGGTGCACATCCAGTTCTCGCCGGACGAGGCGGCGATCGACACCCTCTACGAGATCTACGAGCGCGTCGTCGACCAGGAGATGTACCTCAAGCGACCCCAGACGGTGTT
>NZ_JBLRWX010000260.1:0-563 GCF_047921035.1 Natronococcus sp. | reverse complement strand
TGCTGCTCACCACCGGCCTGCACACGGACCATCCCGCACAGCGGCACGTGCAACTCTACGGCGACGGCGTCAAGGACATCGCCCTGACCGTCTTCGACGCTGAAAAGGCCTACGAACGCGCCCTCGCCAACGGCGGCGAATCCGCCTACGCCCCGCGCACCATCAAGGATGACAAGGGCACGGTCACCACGGCCGGCATCAAGACCTACGGCGAGGTCGTCGGGGTCGAGTCGCTCTCCTTTGCCGTCGAGGAGGGCGAGATCTTCGGCTTTCTGGGCCCCAACGGCGCGGGGAAGACGACGACGATCCGGGTCCTATTGGGACTGCTCTCGCCGACGGAAGGATCCGCGGAGGTGCTCGGCGCCGACGTGACGAACGAGGCGGCCCTGATCGAGGCGAAACGGCGGGTCGGCTACCTCCCCGCCGATCTTGGCTTCGACGAGGACGTCACCGGAAAGCGCGTCCTCGACTACTTCGCGTCGATCCGGGGCGACGAGCGCCGCGAGGAACTCCTCGAGATCTTCACGCCGCCCGTAGAGCGCGAGATCCGGGAGTACTCCTCG
>NZ_JBLRWX010000259.1:0-564 GCF_047921035.1 Natronococcus sp. | reverse complement strand
GCCGCGGCCAGCGCCTCGAGGTCGAGGTGGCGTTCGAGGACGATCTCGATCGTGGTGACGACCGCTACGGCCGCGATGACGACGATGATGACGATGACCGTGACGACGACCGCTACGGCCGTGACGACGATGACGACGACGACGATCGCGATGATGACCGCTACGGCCGTGATGACGACGATCGGGACGACGATCGCTACGGTCGCGGCGACGACGATGATGATCGGGACGACGATCGCCGGGATCGCGACGATGACGACGACGACGATGACGATGACGACGACGACGATGATGACGATGATGACGAAGACGACGAAGACGACGAAGATGACGAAGACGGCGACTGATCCCCGTCGCGCCTGAGGGGCCGTGTGCGGCGAGACGCCAGCGTTCCGCCGCCGCGCCGTGCTCAGTGCCGCCCGGCGCCACGAACGGGCGCCATCGGACAGTAGGCTGAGAGGACCATGAAGCCTTCGACCTCACGTCTGCGCGTCCCGCTGCTCGTCGCCGTGCTCGTTTGGGCCGGCGGCGCGCGCGCGCTCAGCCCGGCGCAGGGGATGGAGC
>NZ_JBLRWX010000258.1:0-565 GCF_047921035.1 Natronococcus sp. | reverse complement strand
GTGATGAAGTGGCTGACGATCAGCAGGCTCCGCCCCGCCTCGCGTCGGCTGCCTGTCAGCTCCCAGAACCGGAGGTAGGTGTCCCAGTCGAACCCGGCGTAGGGTTCGTCGAGCAGGAGGAGGTCGGGGTCGGGGAGCAACGCCAACCCGAGGTTGAGCTTCGCGCGGGTCCCTCCGGAGAGCTCATCGACCCTCGCTGCGCGCCACTCCCCGAACCCGAGGGTGGCGTACAACTCGTCGACGGCCTGCTCGACGGCACCGGGGGACATCCCGTAGCCGCGGCCGAACAGGGTGAAGTGCTCGTCGCAGGTCAGCCGCTCGTAGAGCACCGGCTCCTGTGGGCAGAACCCGATCGAGCCCTCCCGCTCGACGGTGCCTGCGTCGCGGTCCAGTGCGCCGACGAGGATCTTCATCAACGTCGACTTCCCCGATCCGTTCTCCCCGACGAGACCGACGATCTCGCCAGGGCGTAACCGCAGATCGGCCCCTCGCAGCACCTGCACCGCACGTCGACGTGGCCACCATCCGGTCCGGAACGTCTTGGTGATGCCCGTGGCGCGCAGCA
>NZ_JBLRWX010000257.1:0-573 GCF_047921035.1 Natronococcus sp. | reverse complement strand
GGGTGTCGAGAACGCCGACGGCCAGGGGGACGACCAGCAGACAGAACGCGACGACCGTCGCCGGTCCGAGCAGGACCCGAACCGCAAAGTCGCGATACTCGTTCATGCGATCCGCTCGAGGCCGTAGCGCTCGAGCAGCCGTTCCGTGATTTCGGTCGTCCAGCGCACCTGCGTCGCCGAATCGAGCATGAAATCCGTGAGTTCGACGAGGAAGCCGGGTCGCTCGAGGTCGCCGCCGACCTTGTGGATCAACAGCGGGTTCGACCCGGTCTGCGTGTTCCCCATCGTGAACCGGTGGGGAAGCATGAGCCGCGGGACGTGCTCGTCGTTCATGTGCTCGATCACCGCCCTGGCGTCGGCGGGGGCGTCGCCCGCTCCCGTCGGAAAGATCGCCTGTCCGACCCACCGGTCGTGGGTGTTGTAGATCCCTCGAGAGCGGTGCAGGTCGAGCACGACGTCCGGATCGTAGCGTTCGACCTCCGCCCACAGCGCTCGCGCGAGTTCGGTCGTCGGCTCCTCCCCGGAGGGGAACTTCCGGATCAGGTCTCCCTCCGGGCCGACGCGGGTGTTTCG
>NZ_JBLRWX010000256.1:0-574 GCF_047921035.1 Natronococcus sp. | reverse complement strand
GCGAACACGAAGCGCCGGACCCCGCTGGCCTTGGCGATCTCGGCGATCACGCGGGTGAAGGTGAGGTTGACCTCGACGGTGAGCGCCTCGTCCCAGGCGCACGCCGGATCGCCCACCAGGCCGCCGAGGTGCACGACCGTCTGGACGCCCTGCATGGCCTCCACCAGCTTGTCGAACTTGCGGTAGTCGGCCTCCACCACCTCGAGGCGTGGGTGGTCGAGCCACTTCGCCACCGGCTCCTTGCCGTAGAGGAACACGTCGAGCAGGCGCACCCGGCGACCGCTCTCCAAGAGCCGCGGCAGCAGCGCCGAGCCGATGTAGCCGGCGCCGCCGACGACCAGCACGGTGCCGTCGTCGTCGCCCCGGTTACTGGACGCGAGGCTCAGCGCCCGCAGGACCTTGTCCTCCTCCACCATGCGCGCCCGCACGTCCATGCGGTACGCCCACGACCACCAACGCGCGGCCGGCAGCGCCACGCCGGTCAGCACCCAGGCGCCCAGGAAGGCCGTCAGCGGCACCTCGAAGGCGGGAGACAAGAGGAAGAACACGACGCCCGCCGCGGCGCCGGCGATCC
>NZ_JBLRWX010000255.1:0-576 GCF_047921035.1 Natronococcus sp. | reverse complement strand
CAACGAAAAGGCCGTGCTCACCCACGCCGGCAGCGTCTCGCGCGAGGCCATGGAGCGCATCGCCCGCGAGCGCTTCGCCGCCTTCGACGAAAACCGCCGCATCGCCGAGGCCAGACAGGCCGATGCCGAGGAGATCGAGGAGCTGGCGCGGATCGAAAAACAACTTGAAGGCAAAAAGGGGGAGCAATGAACTGCAAGCCTTACCCGGAACATAAAGCGATCGGCACCCAGTGGCGTTTCGACCGGGAGGAGCTCGATCAGTGGATGAAGGCGTTGTCTAACGTGGTGACCTTGAGTCGAAGAACATGACTCGGCTTTTCCTCTAATGCGCCGGAATGACGCATAAATGGAATCGGCATGGCGGTGTGGGGGTGATGGCGGGCCAGCAGCTGATCCACATGGCCCCGCCCGCCGACCGGGTGCCGCATCTGATGGCCGACCTCTTCGGCTGGCTGGCCAACACCGACGCACACCCCCTCATCGTCAGCTCGGTCTTCCACTACGAGTTCGAATTCATCCACCCCTTCGCCGATGGCAACGGCCGCATGGGGAGGCTGTGGCAGAGCCTGATTCTGG
>NZ_JBLRWX010000254.1:0-583 GCF_047921035.1 Natronococcus sp. | reverse complement strand
ACGCCGAGGGAGCCCTCCGGACCGAGGGCTGAGAGCGCACCAGGCGGGTGCAGTACCTCGGAACCTGATCCGGGTCATGCCGGCGGAGGAAGCGCGTCATGGTGTCGACAACCTTCAGTGTGCTGTTGCTCGTCGTGGTGCTGGCCGCGTTCATCGGGGTCGGCGTCCGGGCAGGACGACAACGTCGAGGCAGCAGCGTCGACGAGTTCACGACCGCCCGCGGCACCCAGGGGCCCGTGGCGCTGGGGTTGTCGTTCCTGGCGTCGGGACTCGGCGCCTGGATCCTGTTCGCGCCGCCGGAGCTGGGCGCGATCCTCGGCATCGGTCCCGTGATCGGCTACGCGCTGGCTGCCGCGGGTCCGTTCCTGATCTTCGCGTTCGTCGGACCGCGGCTGCGGCGGGTCGTCCCTTCCGGACAAGGTCTCAGCGAGTTCCTGCGGGTTCGGTTCGGTCCGTCCGCCAGCGTGCTCGTCACGCTCGTGTCCCTGCTGTACATGGTGGTGTTCGTCGCGGCCGAACTCGTGGCGATCGGGGGGCTGGTGGAGCTGCTCGGGGGCGTTCCGCGGCAGGTCACGGTCACGGC
>NZ_JBLRWX010000253.1:0-594 GCF_047921035.1 Natronococcus sp. | reverse complement strand
ATGGCGGAGCGGCCCATCGTGTTCGCCCTGTCCAACCCGGACCCGGAGATCCTGCCGGAACTGGCCCACCGCACCCGCAAGGACCTGATCATGGCCACCGGGCGCAGCGACTACCCCAACCAGGTCAACAACGTGCTCGGCTTCCCCTACATCTTCCGGGGCGCCCTGGACGTGCGCGCGCGCACCATCAACGAGGCCATGCAGATCGCCGCCGTGCACGCCCTGTCCCGTCTCGCCCGGGAACCCGTGCCACGGGAGGTGCTCGACGCATACTCCCTGGAACACCTGGAGTTCGGTCCGGACTACATCATCCCCACGCCCCTGGATCCGAGGCTCATCGACGTGGTGCCGCCCGCCGTGGCCCGGGCCGTACGCGGGGCCCTGGCGAAGTACGAGGGGAGCTTGCTGGTGTTCCTGCCGGGACGGCGGGAGATCGATCAGGTGAACCGCGCCCTCGAAGGACAGGTGGACGAACACACTCGCATCTGCCCCCTCTACGGCCAGCTGTCCCCCGAGGCGCAGGACGCCGCCATCCGTCCGCCCGAGGCGGGGCAACGCAAGGTGGTGCTCGCCACCGACATCGCCGAGACCAGC
>NZ_JBLRWX010000252.1:0-613 GCF_047921035.1 Natronococcus sp. | reverse complement strand
CCTCGCGCTCGCTCTCACTGAGGTGGTTGATCGAGTCTTCGTAGGCTGATCCCTCCTCAGTACTGCGGACGATCTTGAGATCGAACGACGATTTCGTCACTTTGCGTCGGCCTTCGCGAACGTCGCGTGTTGTCTGATCGATCCAGATCCGATCGAGATTACTGTACCCGAGGATCTCTAACAAGCTCTCCATGTGCTCGTTGAACTCCTCGACCGCACTGTCTTCGATTTGATCGATACGGGTTCGAAGATCGGCTAACTCTTCGGTTGTCTTCTCACGCCGATCTTGAAGCCCTTCGCGATCATCGAGCCGTTCTTCGATTGACGCGATTTTGTCTTCGACGTCGTCACGCTCACTTTCCTTCCGTTCGATCTCGAACTCGAGCTGGTTGACTTCGCGGTGTTGCTCGAGAATGTCTTCGGAGTCGTCGGTCTCGAGGTCATCGATCTCTGTCTCGAGTTCAGTAATCTCTTCTGTGAAGGCTTCCCGATCGTCCGTAAGATCCTCGACGCGGTCACGCCGGCGCTCGATTTCCTCGTCGATCGACTCGAGACGGCGGTTGGCTCGCTGATACTCGGAGCGATTCTCCTCGATTTCGTTGCGCGTCGCTCG
>NZ_JBLRWX010000251.1:0-616 GCF_047921035.1 Natronococcus sp. | reverse complement strand
GCTGGACGGTGAGGTGGAACGCCGCCAGTTCGTCCCGCTGTACGCCAAGGGTGTCCGGCCTGATGGCGGGTATCTGGGCCGCAGGTTCCGGACCCAGGAGGATGCGGCGGAGGTCCGGGCGGACCGGCTTGCGGCGACCGAGAAGATCGCTGACCCGTACGAACGTTGGGAGGCCCAGCAGCAGCTGGCACAGTCCGGGTCGGGCGCGTCGGTGGCGGCGTGGGATGCGACGTTCTCGCCGGTGAAGTCGGTGTCGCTGCTGTGGGCTGCCGGGGACCGGCACGTCCAGGAGCAGGTGTGGGCGGCGCAGGTCGCCGCGGTCGACGCCGGCCTCGCGTATCTGGAGGAGCAGGCGGGGTTCGTCCGTGCCGGCCGCAACGGGGTCAAGGTGTTGGATGCTGACGGGCTGGTTGTGGCGCGGATGAACGAGTGGACCTCCCGCGACGGGGACATGCACCTGCACACCCACTGCGTGATCCTCAATCGCGCCCAGACCCTCGAGGACGGCAAGTGGCGGGCGTTGGACGGCCGTGCGCTGCTGACCGCCCGCACCGGCGCCGGGGCGCTGTACAACCGCAGTCTGGAAGCCGAGCTGACCCGACGGCTGGGGGTGGCC
>NZ_JBLRWX010000250.1:0-617 GCF_047921035.1 Natronococcus sp. | reverse complement strand
CCCGTGCCCTGGGTGCAGGTGAGCTCACGCCGCCCTCCTCGATGCTGCCGGGGCAGTTTATCGGTTGGACGAGCAATCCTTTTTCGAGCGCCTGCCCCGCTGGGCCGCCGAGAACGAGGCATGGGCGCCGCTCGTCGCGTTCGCGGTGACCTTCCTGGAGGGCCTGTCCTTTTTCGGTTTCCTTATCCCGGCCGGGACCGTGATGTTCGCCCTGGGGGCGCTGACGGGCGCCGGCGCGCCGACGCTCGAGGCGCTGCGCGCGGCGCCCGGCGTCGAGCTCGTCGCCCTGCTCACCCCCGAGCACGGCTGGAGCGGCTACGAGGACGACGCGACCCCGGTCGCCGACCGGCGCGACCCGCGCACCGGCCTGCCCCTCGTCAGCCTCTACGGGCCGCGGCGCCGACCCAGCGCCGAGGTGCTGCGCTCCGTGGACGCGGTCGTCGTCGACCTGCAGGACCTGCGCGGCGATGCCGGCCACGTGCGGGGCCGCCATCGAGGTGCCCGACAGGCTGGCGTAGAACAGCGGGTCGGGGCTGGCGAGCGCCCCGGTCAGGCACACCGGCAGCTGCGGCGAGCACGTCGCCACGATGTCGACCCCGGGCGCGGACAGGTCCGGG
>NZ_JBLRWX010000249.1:0-618 GCF_047921035.1 Natronococcus sp. | reverse complement strand
GTCCCTACTCGTAGCGCAGGGCCTCGATGGGATGGAGGCGCGCGGCGCGGTTGGCGGGGTAGATCCCGGCGACGATGCCGACCGCGACGCCGATGACGATGGCGGCGGCGATCCAGCCCCACGGCATGGCCGCGCTCAGGCCCAGCGCGTTGGCTCCGATCCAGCCGCCGGCGAGGCCGAGGGCGGTCCCGATGACCGCGCCGATCAGGCCGTGGATGACCGCCTCGATGAGGAACAGCGACAGGATCGTGCGGCTCTGGCCGCCGATCGCCTTCATGATGCCGATCTCGCGCGTGCGTTCGGTGACGCTGACGAGCATGATGTTGGCGATCCCGATCGAGCCGACCAGCAGGGCGATGAGGGCGATGCCGGTCACGAAGCCGGTCAGCAGGCCGAGGACGTCGTTGACCTCGTCGAGCATCTGCGCGTTGGTCGCCAGCAGGAAGCCCTGTCCGGCCGGAATCAGGTGCCGCGCGTCCGACGCCTCGTCGAGGTAGGCGCCGATCGCCGCCTGCGCGTCGGCGACCCCTTCGGTGGTGGCGATCGTCACGGCGACCTGCGAGAAGGTGCGGACCGCGTCGCCGCCGGTCGGCAGGGCGACGGTGCCGGTGACGAACG
>NZ_JBLRWX010000248.1:0-630 GCF_047921035.1 Natronococcus sp. | reverse complement strand
ACGTTCCCTTCCCCTATGACGCACCGAGTACCGCAGGCTTCGAGGGAAATGGCCCGAAGGGGCGCCGCAGGGACGCGGCGCGTCGCCTGTCAGGCGACCCCCTCGAAGCCGAGGAACGCAGGGCACCCGCGAACAGCGGGGATCGGAAGCCTTTGACTTTGCTTTCGCCCCTTGGTGTCGAAGAACCGAAACGCCGGATCCCCCGGCTATCCCAGCACCGCCTCAACCATCACCAGCACCGCCACCGTCACCACCACCAGCGCCAGCAGGCTCAACCGCGATCCGGCCCGCACCATGTCAGGCACAGTGATGCGCCCGCTGCCGAAGACGATGGCGTTGGGTGGCGTGGCCACCGGGAGCATGAAGGCGCAGGAGGCGGCAAGCGCCACCGGGACGGTGAGCAGCAGGGGGTGCTCGTCCAGTGCGACCGCAAGCGCCGCGGCAAGCGGCAGCAGCGTGGCGGCGGTGGCGGTGTTGCTGGTCACGTGGCTGAGCAGCATGGCGACCAGAGCCACCACCAGGACCAGCGCCCACACGGGCCATGCGGTGAGCCCGCCGAGCGCGGCCGCCACCGCATCGGACAGGCCGCTCGCGCCGATGGCGGCCCCCAGGCTCAGACCGCCGCCCACC
>NZ_JBLRWX010000247.1:0-640 GCF_047921035.1 Natronococcus sp. | reverse complement strand
TCGGGCCGCTGTGGACCCCGTGATCGCTCCCGACCCTCCTGTTTCCTCACCCGGGAGAGATTTCGCCGTCGAGTAACCCACAGAAAACATATAACAGACCAGCCGGCTAGCAATCACTGGCCGGAACTGGCTGTCAGACGCCATAGTACGCAGTCCGATTCGGTCATCCCCCACTCCCCGACTGCAGCCCTTTTGAAACGGACGTGACCCGGTAGCCTCGAGTAGCGTCTCGAGAACGACCTCAGGTCGGTTCGATCCTGCCGGTCGACGACCTCGTTCTGATCAGTGAAGGAAGTGACTTCAATGTCGTAATCTCGATGAGATGGCTTCCCTGTAATCGCCTTGTTGCACGACCCCTTCGTGGGGACTCGAGAACGCAACCCACCACCGTACGGCTGAAGAGATCGGATCGGGACTCCACGTCGTGCAGCTTAATTTAACTCACGATCCTATCACAAAGGTATATAATTCTGATTGACGTATAGTGATGCGTCTCGGAATACGAGACGTGAACTACATGGGAGCAAACAATACCGGTCGCGTATCACGGCGGAGCGTACACAAAGCGGGCGCAGCTGGAGGGGCGTTACTCGGCCTACCGGTTGGGCAGGTAGTTGGCGGAAGTGAGAACAACGACGCG
>NZ_JBLRWX010000246.1:0-650 GCF_047921035.1 Natronococcus sp. | reverse complement strand
CCTGCCCGCGTCCTTCTTGGTCAGTGAACGGATCGTCGAGGCCGGACACCCGAATGAGTGTGACCGAATCGATCGTTTCGAGGTACGCTTGATCAACGTCGTCGGTTTGTGTTTCGCTGTCTGTCCCCGTGTCAGTCGAGGATGACCGGAGCATTGTACAACCCGCAACCGAGCCAAGAAGACCGACACCCGCTGCGAGCGCGTGCCGGCGACTCAGTAGGGTTTCGTCCATACCCGAACGTCGGTAGCAAACCTTTTGAAGCCGAGGTAACCACCCACTCATACGGATTGCTGTAACGATTTACCGGCGCAACCGCCGCACGGGTCGCGGTTGCGCCGGTAATGACTCACAGTAAACCGTATCAGTCTCGGTTAATCCAGTCTCATGCGTTCTCTACTTCTTTGCGTAGAGCGCATTGGCTTCCCGATATGAACCTCTTTTTCAATCGGGATTTTTGTTCGTCTCGCCCGAGAGGGACAGTGACGAAGCTCAAATACGAGCGGACGAGCCAGAGCGACAAGCGTACGCAGATTCCTCAATCACATGGAACAAAACGGGACTGATCGGGCGGACTCATCGGTTGTCGATGAGGAACGGGCGTGGGAACACTTCTGCCGGACCGGCTGTATCATCCCGAGATATGCTCACG
>NZ_JBLRWX010000245.1:0-670 GCF_047921035.1 Natronococcus sp. | reverse complement strand
GTCGGACTCGCCAATCGTCGTCATCAAGGTCCGCAATACCGTGCTCTTCGAGCCTTTGATCGACCGTGAAGCTCGTTTCATCAACAGGGTGGAATTTGTGCGCCCGGACACGGTCGAGTACCGCCTCTACGGACAGTCCATCGGAGGAGCTCGGTTCAGTATCGTTCATACACCCACGAGACGACCGGTCCAGAAAAGGGTACGCGCGACGGCAAAACCGAGACATCCACAGAGATACCAGCGGAAGCCGAAATGATCATTCAGTGAACTCATACGGTTTCCTGTACGTCAGTACCGGCGCAACCGCGACCCGTACGGCGGTTGCACCGGTAAATCGTTACAGCAATCCGTATCAGACGTCAAGCGTCTCAGCCAGTTCGTAGAACGTCTCGATGGTGAGATCGGGGTCGGGACCGAAGGGCTCCCACGGTGTTGATTTGCGATCCACCCAGGCGGCCTGCATCCCGGCGTTTTGAGCGCCCATAACGTCGAACCAACCGGCAGTCACATGGACGATTTCGTCGATCGGCGTGCCGGTACGTGCGGCCGCGTGTCGATAAATCTCTACCGCGGGTTTGAACGTCCGGACCTCATCAGCGCTAATCGTGTCTTCGATGATATCGCCGATCTCGGCGTGGGCAACCATCGACTCGAGCATCTCCGGATTACC
>NZ_JBLRWX010000244.1:0-691 GCF_047921035.1 Natronococcus sp. | reverse complement strand
CCGGACGGCAAGCTCGGTATGATCACAACGGGAGTACGGACACGGACGACGAGTAAGTGATTGGTCGTGTCCCAAACTCGTCTAGAGTCGTAACTGACTCCTGTGGAAACAGGGTCACCTCTGTCCCGTTTCGACGTGATAAGGTTACCGAGCAAGCAACCACGCGAGAGACTATGGTCTGTCAGATCACAAAGCAGTTCAAAGGGAACGAAGACGTAATCTATCAGCCGCAATCGTCCAGACTCACCCTCAATAGCCTGGTATTCATACTGTCAGCTAAAAGTATTTCAAAGAAGCGTACGTTATTCCGATATGGCCTCTCTCGACAATGTCTCTACCGAAGACCTCCGCCAAGTCTTGGCGGAGGTCGAGGGAAAAAAGCCGTCACAGCGGCTTATGGCGGCAATCAATTACCTCGAAGAAGATGGTGCGACGCTAGAAGAGGTCGCTGAACGCTATGGATACACTGCTGGCTGGCTCTCGCGGTGGCTTGATCGACTCGAACGGCTCGCTGACGAGCCGTTCGAGGAAGTCGTCTACGACGAACACCGTTCAGGAAGACCCTCAGAACTCTCCGACGAAGAGTACGAACGGTTCGTTGAAGCACTCCACAACTCACCAGAGGAAGTTGGACTTGACGCGCCTGCATGGTCCGTTCAACTAGCTCGTCATTATCTTGCCGAGGAATTCG
>NZ_JBLRWX010000243.1:0-749 GCF_047921035.1 Natronococcus sp. | reverse complement strand
GTCCTGGGTAGCTGATCGTGCCGTCGTCGTATCGGGTCGCTTCCATCGTCATCGTGCTGCCTCCATAATGGTCGTAATAACGCAGTTGCCGAAGCCGCCGACGTTACAGCAGAGGCCGACCTCCGCGTCGACCTGGCGATCGCCGGCCTCGCCCATCAGCTGTTCGTAGATCTCGACGCCCTGTGCGACGCCGCTTGCGCCCAGCGGGTGGCCCTTCGACTTGAGCCCGCCGGAGGTGTTGACCGGCAGTTCGCCCGTATCGCGTTCGGTGTACCCCTCCTCGACTAACTCCCAGGCTTCGCCCTGCTCGGCGAAGCCCAGGCCCTCCATCTGCAGGAACTCGAGGATGGTGAACATGTCGTGGAGTTCGGCGACGTCGATATCCTCGGGCTCGTGCCCGCTCATCTCGTAGGCGCCCTCGCCGCTCTCGACGACCCCGCCCATCACGGTCGGATCCTCGCGCTCGTGAACGACGTGTGTATCGGTCGCCCCGTCGATCCCCGAGATGACGACGTACTCGTCGGTGAACTCCCGGGCGACCGACTCGGGACACAGCATCAGCGCGGCCGAGCCGTCGGTGATCGGACAGAAGTCGTACAGCCGCAGCGGGTCCGCGACGATCGGCGACTCGAGGACGGTGTCGACGTCGACCTCCTTCTGAAACTGCGCGTTGGGGTTGTCCACCCCGTTCTTGTGGTTCTTCGAGGCGACCTTCGCCAGGCTCTCCCGAGGGGCGTCGAAGCGCTCGA
>NZ_JBLRWX010000242.1:0-785 GCF_047921035.1 Natronococcus sp. | reverse complement strand
GGATGGTGACCGCCATCGACGACGGCGTCGGGACGATTCTGACGGCCCTCGAGGACGCGGGGCTTACCGACGAGACGCTCGTGATCTTCACGACCGAACACGGGCTGGCCTTCCCCCGAGCGAAGGGGAGCTGTTACGACGCCGGCCTCGAGGCTGCGCTGGTGGTGTCCTATCCGGGCGTGATCGACGGCGGAGAGCGCTACGGGGAGCTGCTCGGCAACGTCGACGTGTTGCCGACGATCCTCGAGCTGATCGGCCTCGAGGTTCCGGACGACCTGCACGGTCGGAGCTTCCTCCCGCTCGTGACCGACGGCGAGTACGAGCCCCACGAGCGGCTCTTCGCCGAGATGACCTGGCACGACGAGTACAACCCGGTGCGGGCGATCCGGACGAAGCGGTACAAGTACGTCCGGAACTTCTGGCAGCTCCCCCGGGTGTACCTCGCCCGGGACGTCTTCGCCAGCGAGGCCGGCCGTGAGGTCCGCGAGGCCTACAGCGCGCCGTTTCGCCCCTACGAGGAGCTGTACGACCTCCGGGCGACCCCCCAGGAGGACGAGAACGTCGCGCTCGAGCCCCGGTACCAGGACGTCCGCGCTGACCTCGCCCGGCAGCTCCGCGAGTGGATGGTCGAGACCGACGACCCGCTGCTCGAGGGACCGATCGCGCCGGGCAACTACGACGACGAGATCGACTCGTGGCCCCACGAGTGACGACGGGCTCGAGCACGTCGTCCCGAAGACGAGCCAGCGTGCGCTCGAGCGAACGGCACAGCCGCGAGTCCGGGC
>NZ_JBLRWX010000241.1:0-812 GCF_047921035.1 Natronococcus sp. | reverse complement strand
GTCCGACGCGACCAGGTGTACGGTTCGTCCCCCGGAGAGGTGGGCATGGCGGCGATTGAACTCGAGGGACTGACCAAACGGTTCGGCGACGTCGTCGCCGTCGACGGCCTCGACCTCACGATCAGGGAGGGAGAGATATTCGGCTTCCTCGGTCCGAACGGCGCGGGGAAGTCGACGACGATCGATGTTCTGCTGGATTTCATCCGGCCAACGTCGGGGACGGCCACGGTGCTCGGCCACGACGCCCAGAAGGCGGGCCAGGCCGTCCGCAGTCGAACCGGCGTCCTGCCGGACGGCTACCACGTCTACGACCGGCTGACGGGTCGCCAGCACGTCGAGTTCGCGATCGAGATGAAGGAGGGAAGCGAGGACCCGGACGCCCTGCTCGAGCGCGTCCGGATCGCCGATGCAGCCGACCGGAAGGCCGGCGGCTACTCGAAAGGGATGCGCCAGCGGCTGGTGCTGGCGATGGCGCTGGTCGGCGACCCCGATCTGCTCGTCCTCGACGAGCCCTCCACGGGACTGGACCCGAACGGCGCCCGCGAGATGCGCGAGATCATCCGCGAGGAGAACGACCGCGGGACGACGGTGTTCTTCTCGAGTCACGTCATGGAGCAGGTCGAGGCCGTCTGTGACCGCGTGGCGATCATCAACCGCGGGCAACTGGTCGCCGTCGACACGATCGACGGGCTCCGGGACGCCTCCGAAACCGGCGAAACCCTGTACGTCTACGTTTCCCGGCTGGACGAGGGCGTCCTCGAGCGCGTTCGGGAACTCGAGGGCGTCGGCAGCGCGTCGATCGACGACGGCCG
>NZ_JBLRWX010000240.1:0-865 GCF_047921035.1 Natronococcus sp. | reverse complement strand
CTGACACTCGTAGATTCCGTAGAATTCATCTTCGATACTTCGTTCGTTCTTTTTTGAACTCTGCGACTCGAGTTCTCGGCTCAGTTTGTCGTTGTTTGGTGTGTCGGGAGTCATCGATTTGTTTCTCTTGGCTGTCTGCGACTTGCCGTTTCACGGTTGGCTGATGATCTGTGGATAGCATAGAAAGTACTCTATTTGACTGCCGACACACCGGTCACAACACCAATTTACCGATTTCGGTTGTCGATACGGCGAGAGCTCCCGAGAGCATCAAATACGTATCGTTCGTCGATTTCGTTATGGGGTGTGTCTTGACCATCACTGATACGGTTTCCTGTGAGTCAGTACCGACGCAACCGCGACCCGTGCGGCGGTTGCGCCGGTAAATCGGTACAGCAATCCGTATGAACCCTCGGGACCCGGATGTGAAGCCATCTGTTCTAGTTTAGCGACGGGGTGAAGCAGGATCTCAGCAGAGACTATCGGTAGTTCCCATCAAGTCAGTGGATAGCCACTACTGATGAGTTCTCAGAGAGCGTCTGGATGGGTGTATGAAGTTCCTCTACCATCCAGACACTGCCCTTACGGCTTCTGAACTTGAAACCTTAGCGCTTGATCTACTCGCAGAGATCCCACTCCCCGGAGTCGAAGGCTGCGGCTTCGACTCCGGGATCATCCGATGTACACTCCTGCAAGCCGCTGTCGATCAGAAGTCGATCAAGGCTGTCACCGACACCACTCTTGGAACGTACTCCGACGATTACACGCTCGCCCAGCTTCACACCGTCCCACCGGACGAGTTGGAAGCCGTCGTCAACAAGCTCTTCGCCCAGCAGGCGGCGATGATCCTCGGCCCCAGCCCGAG
>NZ_JBLRWX010000239.1:0-971 GCF_047921035.1 Natronococcus sp. | reverse complement strand
CCGCGAGGCACTCGATCACGTCCGCCGTCACTCCTGGCTCGAGCTGGTCGCGAGCGACGAACTGCTCGCCGAGACCGAACGTCTGGTCGCCTCGTTGGCCGATCCGGAGCTCGCGGCCGACCACCGCGAGCGCCTCGAGGCCGAGCGCGTCGCGGTCGACCAGCCCGAGGACGACCACCCGGCGCTCGCCTCGGCCTACCAGGGGTCGGCCGCTCACCTGCTGTCGTACGACGACCGGCTCACCTCCGCGAAGGCGGGGCTCTCGCTCCAGCCGCGCGTCTCGGTGAGCGTCCGCCCCCCCGACGCGTTCGCGACCCTGTTCGATCCCGAGAGCCTCTACGAGGCGACCGTCGGCGACGAGTATCCGGGACCGGACGCCGATCCTCGAGCGTAGATATGTACTAACTTCGAGCTACCGATTCGTTACGTTGGCGACCGAACCTACCACTGGTACTTTTATCAGCTATCAGTGGTATCGGCAGAGCCATGCTGAATACGCAGCGCGTTTCAGCCGCGACACTCACAGACCCGATATAAATAGATTATTCGATTAAGAGAGAGACCGATGCGGACACGGCCGGTACACGTTAGTATGGGACACGAATGCCGTGCCGATGACCGAGGCAGCGACACCGAACCAAAATTCTACCTCCCCGCCGGGAACACCCCACCGTTCTACGCCAGTCACTTCGAGCGTCTCTGGGCGTCGCTATTCAACCGATACGTTGAATCAGCATAGTGGGCTTCCCTGAGATGCTGTCACAATTTAGCTGGAAGTAGGCGCTAAGCCCCCTTCCTCAGCGAGCGCCGACCGAAGGGAAGGTGCGAGCAGGGAGGGGATACAGCGCCGCACGGTTTTCAAATACGTTCGACGCTCGGCCCACAGGCCCACGTTCTACCAAATCTATTATACGTGTATCGCGCATAGCGTGCATTACGGTGAAACGGAAGACCATCACCATTCGGGAGGA
>NZ_JBLRWX010000238.1:0-974 GCF_047921035.1 Natronococcus sp. | reverse complement strand
CGACGAGGAGGATCCATCCGCCTCCGCCCGCGAGCAAAAGCGGGCGGAGGCGTCGTTACACCTGGAAGGCCTGATCAGAGAAGACTACGAGGCACAGGAGGTCCAAAAGCTGATCGAGAAGATCAGGAACGGGTTAGGGCACTGGCTGACGTTCGTTACAGAGCCAGATGTCGATTCGACGAATAATCGCGCAGAGCGCGCTCTGCGCGAGCAAGTTGTGCTGCGGAAGATGTTCCGGACCCTCCGCTCAGCCGAAGGGGTCCAGATTCATGAGACGATTACGACCATGTTGGCCACGTGGAAACGGCGAGGACTAGATCCGCCTGAACAGCTCCAGTCCATCCTCGGTGGGCAAGAACTCAGATCAGGATGAGAGGCATCACTGGCCGGTGAATCCTGGTCACGCTATCCAACTACCACAGCGGCTCTACTACGTCGATGATCCACACATCACCCGACCGTTGGTTCGTCAAGACGAACCAGCGGTCGGTTTCTACGCGCTCAATGGTGAGAGCGTGGTGAGTTTCCCCGAAAACCAGGAAAAAGAACAGATCTGTGAGTGTCTTGAACGAGTCCGCGAGCAGAATCCCGGCAAGCGGATTCTGCTCGTCTTGGACAACTTCTCTTCACATATCTGTGAGTATACGCGCAAGCGCGCACATCAACTTGGAATCGATTTCATCTTTCTACCGGTTGGCTCGCCGGATCTCAATCCGATCGAGCCGGTCTGGAAGAGCCTCAAATGGGAAGCGTCTCCGCTTATCGTCGAGAGCGCGGCTGAGTTCCGCGCTCTCGTCGAAGATCTTTTCGAACAACTGACCAACCGGCTGAGCTTCGCGAAAGCATGGATCGATGAATTCCTCAGCTCTCGGTTGCAAAGGTTATCTTAGGAACTATGATGCTGAATACGAGGTGGCCGATTCGTTACGTAGCGAGTGCAAACTGCTCGCTTCGCTCGCAGTTTCTACTGGGCG
>NZ_JBLRWX010000237.1:0-1001 GCF_047921035.1 Natronococcus sp. | reverse complement strand
GGTCGCCGCGTTCGTCGCCGATCCCGCAGGCGCGCACGTCGATCCGATCCTCGAGCCCGTTCAGTCGAACGTTTGCTCGCAGTCGGTCTGCGGTTCGCGGCGCGGGTTCGAACGCGACGACTCGACGGTTCGGCTCGCCGATCGCCAGCGCGAGCGCGTAGATACCGACGTTCGCGCCGACGTCGTAGACGACCGACGAGGGTCCACAGCAGGCCTCGAGCTCCGCGAGCATCCGGTCGTCGCCGTGGCGGTTGAGCGGTTCGAAACACCGGAACGTTCCCGCTGGCGTCCGGTTTCGACGCGAAAACAGCTCCCGGTCGTAGTTGAGCGCCGCCAGTCGGTAGTAGGCGCCGTAGCCGAGTCCGCGGAGCGCTCGGAACGCTCGCGTCCCGAGGTCGGATCGCTCGAGGCGCTCGAGGGCGGCGCTCACGCGGAAACGACGGCCAGGCCCGCGACACCGTCGATCCCGAGGACCTGGGAGCGCCACTCGTCGTCGGTCGCCGCGAGGAACCGTCCGTCGTCGGTGACGGCGTAGACGGCGTCGGCGTAACCGACGTCGACGATCGACCCGGGGGCGTCGAGTTCCCGCCACTCGTCGCCGTCCTCGCCGTACTCGTAGACGCCCGCCTCCGAGACCGCGTGTGCACGGACGAGACTCCCCGGCTCGGATCGGGGGTCCGCGGCGACGACCTCGAACGACCCCTCGAAAATCTCCATCCAGCCGTTACCGAGCTTGTAGAGGCCGTCAGCGGTGGCGGCGAGCGGAACGCCGGCGGCCGAGACGTCGCGGACGTCGGTGAGGCCGGCGTGATCGAGGCCGCCGTCGTGGACCCGGTAGACGCCCCGATCGGTCGCGAGGAGGTCGCCGTCGATCGCCCGAACCGTCGGGTCGAACGCCTCGGCGAGCGTCTCCCACGTGCCGTCCTCGCGGCGGGCGATCCGTCCGTCCGGGCTCGCAGCGAGCAGGCCGGACCCGTCGGCGCCGACCGCGGTCGCGGGGC
>NZ_JBLRWX010000236.1:0-1118 GCF_047921035.1 Natronococcus sp. | reverse complement strand
CTATGTCTTCGAGGTCACGAACACGGGGACGACACCGCTGTCCACGGTTCAAGTCCTCGACCCCGGTTGTTCCACGCCGGCCTATCAATCCGGCGACCAGAACGCCGACGAGATGCTCGGGCTCGACGAGACCTGGGTGTTCCACTGCACCCGTACGCTCACGTCCCCGCTCACCAACACGGCGGTCGCGCGAGGCGTCGACCCGCTGGGTGGCACCGTGACCAGCCCGCCCGCGAGCGCGTACGTCGACGTCCTCGGCGCCGGCCTGCAGATCGACAAGCTCGCGCCGTCCGCGGCGTTCCTCGGGTCGACCGTGGCCTACGAGTACATGATCTACAACAGCGGGAAGTCGGACTTCGCGCTCGCGGACCTGACGATCGACGATTCCGGGCCGGGAGGCTGTGAGCCGATCCGGGGTCCTGACACCAACGGCGACAACGACGACGTGCTCGAGCCGGGGGAGCGGTGGAACTTCACCTGTTCGCTGGAACTCGCCGAGCCGATGGTGGAGTACGTCGAGGAACTCGACGACGGGGAGGAGAACGTCGTCGGCGCGAGTGCGTTCGTCTCCAACACCTTCACGGTCACCGGGGTCGACCAGTACGGCACTCCGGTGGAGCCGGATCCGGTGACAGCGCGGGTCGCGATCTCGGACCCGAGCATCAGCATCGTGAAGACGAGCGATGTCCCCGAGGATCCCGGCTACGTCCAGCCGGGTGACCTGGTGACCTACACGTACGAGGTCCGCAACGAGAGCCCGTACAAGACGAGCCAGAACCACCTGTCGAACGTCACCGTCACCGACGATAAGTGCGACGAGGTCACGTTCGTCGAGGACAGCGACGACGGTGACGGTGAACTCGGCTTCATCGTCGACCCCGATGATCCGCTGAAGCTGATCTCGGAGACCTGGATCTTCGAGTGCACGACGCCGCTCGAGGAGCCCACAACCAACATCGGCACCGCGTCCGGCACCGCCGTCGTAGGCGACGACTCGCGGGTGGTGACCGACGAGGACGACGAGACCGTGTTCGTGTCGCTGCCGTCGTTCACCGTGGAGAAGACGGCCGACCGCACCACCGTGTTCCAGGCGGGGCAGGTGATCGAGTACACGATCA
>NZ_JBLRWX010000235.1:0-1123 GCF_047921035.1 Natronococcus sp. | reverse complement strand
GCTGGAGGGGCAGGTGGGGGTCCGGGTGCATCCGGCGCTGATCCCGCGGGAGCATCCGCTCGCGAGCGTCCATGTCTCCGTCCTCGTAGGCATGGGGCAAATACTCCGGCACGAGTCCGAGGACGTGTTCGGTCATCGGCTTGACGATCGGCGGACATGCCGCCGAGACGTGGTTCTCGAGGGCGTGGGAGAACGCGTCGAACCCGGTCGCGGCCGTCTGTCTCGGCGGCAGGGATGCGGTCAGGGCGGGATCGACGACCGAGATCTCGGCGCCGAGATAGGGGCCGCCGGGGTACTGGGGTGACTGACCGAGGGCCATCTTGAACTCCCGGTCCTCGTCAGTGATGACGGCCCAGTAGTCGACTTCGCTGCCCGTTCCGGCCGTCGTCGGCACCGTCACGAGCGGGATCGGGTGGTTCTCGATCGGCGCCTCGGTGACGTCCGCCGCGGAGGTCACCTCGTAGTCTGCGACCTCGCCGGGGTTCGTCGCCATTAGGGACGCGCCTTTCCCGACGTCGATCGAGCTGCCGCCGCCTACCGCGACGATCGCGTCGCACTCCTCGACCTCGAGCGTCGCCGTTGCCTCGTCGACCATCGCCGTCGTCGGGTTCGGTTCGACGCCGTCGTAGGTCGCGTAATCGATGCCGGCGTCCGTCAGCGACGCCGTCACGTCCTCGAGCAGGCCGGCGTCGATGATCCCCTGATCGGTGACCAGCAACGGTTTCTGCCACCCCTGCGACGCGACGAGTTCGCCGAGGTTCTCGCTCGAGCCGGTGCCGAACTCGACCCAGATCGGAAACGTGAGCGTGTACTTCTGGAGCGTCATCGGATTTCCCCCCGTCCCGTAGTTGGTCGCGGACTCGGTGCCGTTACTATCGTGCGATCCGCAATCATGATTGACAACACCATGCGCTACGAATTTACTTCGAACGAGCATATAAAACTAGTCGAGCGGCCGGCTCCCGCGCATATTATCGGGGTGGAACGCCGTTTTCGATATGCGAAAAGGAGCCGATGCACTATCCCCCGCTCGTGTCGACCAGTTCGCGCTGGAGGTCGGCGATCACGTCCCGAATCGCGTCGGGGACCGTCGTCCGGAGGACGTCGCCCTGCAGCCGGTAGC
>NZ_JBLRWX010000234.1:0-1148 GCF_047921035.1 Natronococcus sp. | reverse complement strand
GAGCTGGAAGTTGTTGTTCTCCATGAACTCCTCGAACTCCTCGGAGCCGTGGATCTCGTTGAAGGCGTCCTCGAGCGTCTCGACGACCTCCTCGTCCATGCCTGCGGGGCCACCGACGCCTCGCCAGGCCCCGACCGTGACGTCGTACCCCTCTTCGGTCAGCGTCGGGACGTCCTCGAAGGCCGGATGGCGTTCGTCCCCGAAGAACGCGAGCATCTCGAGGTCGCCGTCCAGGACCTGCGAGGAGACCTCCGCCGCGCTCGAGGTCGTCGCCTCGACCTCACCGCCGAGGACCGCTTCCGTCGCGGGTGCGGCCCCCTCGTATCCGATGTGGTCGAGTTCGATATCGGCGGCCTGCTCGAACTCCGCCGCCGCGAGGTGCCAGATCGCACCCGTCCCCGAGTTCGAGACGCTGATCTCGCCGGGGTTGTCCTCGGCGTAGTCGACGAACTCCTCTAGGGTGTCGTAAGGTGCGTCCTCGTGGACCGTAAGCGCCGCCGGATCGAAGTTGTACTGGAGTATCGGCGTCATATCCTCGTGGGTTACGTCTCCGATATCCAGGTGAGAGACGGTACAGATCTCGACCGTGAGGATTCCAAGCGTGTGGCCGTCGGCGGAAGCGGAGGCGATCTCGCTGAATCCGACGCTGCCCGATCCACCCGTCGAGTTCGTGACGAACGAGGACGTGTCCAGTTGCTCCTCGAGTTGCTCGGACAGCTGTCGCGCAGTAAGGTCGGTACCACCACCCTCGTCGAACGGACAGATAATCTCGATATCGTCCGATGGAAACTCCGCTGCCCCCGAATCGGATCCGTTGTCGTCCGGCGTCAGCGCGTCGGTACACCCCGCGACCCCGGCCGTCGCTCCGACGGCAGCCGTCGCCAAAAATTCCCGTCGTCCGCTATCTTCCATCATCGTCTATAGATGGATGCCGTTTATAATTATATTATATTTTTGTATCCGTTCGAACACCACCACAATTGAATAAATTTGCTACCGAATGGCGCGGACATTATTGATTGTTACCCAAGGTGTCGCTACGAATCGAAAACCCGGCGGGGGTCTCAGTAGCCCAACTCGAGCGCCCAGTTCGCGACGAGCGCGGTAAACGTCAGCGCGAACAGGCCGGCGAGAACGAGGAAGGAAAC
>NZ_JBLRWX010000233.1:0-1190 GCF_047921035.1 Natronococcus sp. | reverse complement strand
CGGTCGGACGGTCGGTCCCGGAGCGACCTCGGAAGCGTGCTCCGTGTTTGACGTTCCGCGTTCAATCCGCGCCTCGAGTGTCCGCGTGAGAGCGGCGAGCAGTCCAACGAAAATCCCCATCGCGAGCACGAGATGCACCGCGCCGACGACCATCGACTCGCGAACCACGAGAACGGCTCCGACGACGATCTGAACGGGAAACAGGACGCAGGCGAGGACGAGTCCCGCGCGCGTAATTCGACCGAGATCGAGACGGGTGGCGGCGACCGCCGCTCCGGCGAGCAAGGCGGCGGTGACGAGCGCGGCGCCGCGGTGGCCCCAGAACAGCAGCCCCTCGCTCGTAATCGGGCCGACGGCCCACTCGCTCGAGCAACTCGGCCAGGTAGTACAGGTCTCGGCGCTTCCGGTCGTCGAGACCGCCGTTCCGAGCGCGATGAGCACGTACGCTGCGATCGTCGTCGCGACCAGGAGGGATACGAACCGGGTATGCGTGTTGGATTCGGACATAGGTGGAACGAGTGTCGTGAGCGCGATCGCCGACGGAACCGGGCGCCTGCACGGGTACAGATTGCGACGCCGACCCGGTATCCCCTCGTGCGAATATGTTCGCCCCTTCCGATCGATCGGTCGCTGGACGGCCGACTCTTACGAGCGCTCGCGGTCGGTCACACCTCGAGTTCGCCTTTCCCCGCGACCGCAGCCGTCGAGGGCCGAGACGAATCCGCGCCGCTCGATCCTCCCCGCCGATCGGGTCGGCGGCAGCTCTCGTCGGTCGTCGGTCGGGTAGCGGACGCTGGCTCGAGAAGTGGATATATAAAATATCTGCCATAGTCCCGGGCGGATTCGAACCGCCGTCATGGGCTGTCTTCCGTGACGGACCGAACCGAGCACGTCCAAAGGCCCATATGATTGGCCACTACACCACGGGACTCCTCGTTTCACTCGTCGTCCCGTGTACCTCGCAAATCCATCGGATTTGCTCACCACCACGGGACTCCACTCGCGGGATAGACTCCCGCCGCACAATAGTGTTACTTTTCACGACGAGAGGGTGCCGATATCGAGCCCGCTTCCACGCGACGGTGACAGCTCCGACACAGGGTGACGACGTTGTCCAGTGTATGTGCATCCTCGGCGTTCTCGAACGATCTGACCGGTCGAACGTGGTGTACGTCCGGGTTACGATCGAG
>NZ_JBLRWX010000232.1:0-1214 GCF_047921035.1 Natronococcus sp. | reverse complement strand
GAATGAGTGGAACGACGACGGCCACGGGAGCGAGTTCGATCGCCGCGAAGTAGGCGACGAAGCCGATCGTCGTCGCGACGCCGGCGCCGACGTACCATTTCGCGTACGGCTCACGGACGAGCGATCGTGAGGGGAGGTCGTCGTCGAAAACCAGATAGAGCGTGTATCCGATCCAGGCCGCAGTTACCATAATCGCGATCCCGGGGACGACGCTGCCACCGTTCTCAAGCCCGAGGCTGATAAAGATCGGCTCGAACGAAATAAACAGCGCGGCCAGGAGCGGAATCGCCATGAGGACGGCAAATCGGCGCCGGGAGTAATCTTTCGAGGTGTTCTCGGCCGTTTCGTAGGAGACGATCACGATCCCAACGACGATCATGACAACGCCGACGAAGTGCAGCGCCGTCAGCGTCTCACCGAGGACGACGACGGCAAGTATCGTCGCAAAAAGGGCGTTTCCGGAGACGACCGGCGACGTCCGGTTGGCACCGATCAGGTTGACGCTGGTGAAGATACAGATCCGCCCGAACAGCGATCCCGCCAGGCCGGCCGCCGCGAAGAACGCGACTGCCTCGAGGCTCATCGACACGTCGAACCAGACGAGGGCTGGCGGGACGGTGATGACGACGTTACAGAGCAGTGAGATGTACATCAGATCCGAGATGCGCCCGTTCTGGGTCCCGAGCCGAACGAAGACGTACTGGACGGCGATCATCAGCGACGCGATGAGAGCGACGAGAGCCCCGAAAAGGTGTGACGAAAATGAAATCATCACGGCAACCTTTCGATAGGGGAGACATTAACGGCCCGATCCCAGAAAGGCTTGCCAGTGAGTGTCGTCCAGCGACGCGAAACGAGCGCGACGATCATTCGAGGACGACGTCGACGAACGACATCGATTCGACGTCGACCAATCCGCGGTTCGTCAGTCGAAGTTCCGGAACCACCTCGAGCGAGAGGTTATCGAGTTCCATGATCCCGCCGGGTAAGCTGGCGCCGATCTCCTCGGCGGCCGTTTGAACTCGATCGAACCGCGACGCGACATCCTTGAGCGGTTGCGGTGACAGTAAACCGGCGATCGGCAGTGGAAGCGCGGTCGTCCCATGCTCGGGATCGAAGACGGCGAGTCCGCCGCCGATCTCGCGGAGGTGGTTCGCGACCGACGCCATCGCGTCGAACTCCGCCCCGACGACCACGAGGTTGTGGGCGTCGTG
>NZ_JBLRWX010000231.1:0-1227 GCF_047921035.1 Natronococcus sp. | reverse complement strand
GTCCGGTCCGGCCCCCTGGGGAAGTCGGGGGCCGGACCGGACGTCCCGCCACGAGAGCGGGGTCGTCCTCAGTGCATCAGGAGACGCGCTCGAGGAACTCGTGGGTGATGGTCACCGTCTCCACGACGATGTCGTCACCACCCGAGTCGAGGTCCGACGCGGACCACTCGCTGATCCAGGCGTTCTCGAAGTTCCAACGCCCGGACTCGTCGCCGGCCGGGTCGAACATGACGATGGAGCCGTTCTTGCGCTCCACCGCCCCGTCGAGCACGGTCTGGTACCACTCGACCAGCTGGTTGTCCGCGGACAGACCACGGCTGAGCGTGATGTCGCCGTAGTTCACGCGACCCGGACGCTTGCGGGTGACGAGCTTGCCGTCCGCGAGCGTGTCGGTGTACTCGACCACCTCGGCCGTGTACCCCAGTCCGGTGATGCCGGTGAACCGGCCCAGCTCGACGCCCTCGATCTCGAGGGCGAAGAGTGAACCCATGTACTCCTGATCGTGTTCGTTCGCCACGTTCGTTCCTTCCCTGTCTGTTCAGGTCCTGTCCTGCAGCGGCTCCGGCCGGGGATCCAGCCGGAGGTCGTACTCCGGATCAGTTCGAGCTGTCCTTCAGCTGGCTGATCCGGAAGATGACGAACTCGGCGGGCTTCACCGGAGCGATCCCGACCTCGACGATGAGCTTGCCCTCGTCGATCGACTCCGGCGGGTTGTTCTCCGCGTCGCACTTGACGAAGAACGCCTGGTCCGGGGTCGCACCGAAGAGCGCGCCGTCGCGCCACAGCCCACGCAGGAACGCGTTGACGGTGCGCTTGACACCCTCCCACAGCTTCTGGTCGTTCGGCTCGAAGACGACCCACTGCGTCCCGTCCATGATGGCCTGCTCGACCATGTTGAAGAGACGACGCACGTTGATGTAGCGCCAGTCCGAGTCGCTCGACAGCGTGCGCGCACCCCAGACGCGGATGCCGCGCGTGCCGAACGGACGGATGCAGTTGATCCCGATCGGGTTCAGCAGGCCCTGCTCGGCCTTGGTGATCGGGAGCTCGACGTCGAGCGCACCACGGACGATCTCGTTGGCCGGAGCCTTCCAGACGCCACGGGTCTCGTCGACGCGTGCCCACAGCCCGGCCATGTGACCCGACGGCGGGACGAGGATCTCGTCGTCACCGTTGGTCGGGGCCGGGTTCGCGACCTTGATCCAGGGGTAGTAGAACGCCGCGAAC
>NZ_JBLRWX010000230.1:0-1283 GCF_047921035.1 Natronococcus sp. | reverse complement strand
CGCGGATCCTCAGCTCGACGGGGTTCATCCCGTTGGCGTAGATGTCGGTGTCGCCCAGGTATACGCTCCCGGTGATCCTGGCGCCGGGCGAGTAGTCGTGCATCCGGTTCAGCGCCCGCAGGAACGTGGTCTTGCCGCACCCGCTCTCGCCGAGCAAGGAGAACAGTTCGCCCTCCTGGATCTCGAACGAGACGTCGTTGACGGCGGTGACACCCTCGGCTCCCTGGCCGAACCGCTTCGTGAGGTTGCGCGCTTCCAAACCTATTGCCATGGACGACTCCAGTCGAGAGATACGCGCCTAGCCTGCTCGTCGGTGCCGGCGCGTTCACCGCCGGCACCGACGATCTGCGTGATCTACAGGCCTGCCATCAGGTCGTCGAAGCGCTCAAGGATCTCGGCGTACTCCTCGGCGCTGATGCTGATCATGTCGTCGACCGAGAGGACGAAGTTGATCTCGGAGGTGGGCGTCATTGTGGGGTGCAAATCGACGTCGGGCCGCGCGGAGCGACGGAAGTAGGGCGGCCCCGCCACCATCTCGTGCGCCTCGCGCGAGTTGAGGAACTCGAAGAGCAGCGCCGCATTGTCGGCGTTCGGCGCGTTCTCGATCATCGCGAGGCCCGTCACCATGTTGTTCGTCCCGTCCTCCGGGATGAAGACGATGACCGGGTACTCCTCGTACAGGAGGTTGATCGCCGTGCTCTCGGTGACCATGCCGATGCCGTACTCACCGTCCGCGACGCCCTGCCACGCGAGGCGCGAGGAGGGGGTGATCACCGCGTTCTGCAAGACGCCCTCGACGAGGTCCCAGCCACCGATGGTGAGCATCACGTACAGCTGCGCGAACGCCGAGGAGGAGAGCGCGGGGTTCGCCATGATGATCTCGCCCTCGTACCGGGGATCGGCGAGGTCCGCCCAGGTCATCGGGGCTTCGTCCTCGGGGATCAGGTTCGTGTTGACCATGAAGACCTGCGGGCCGCCGTAGTGCCCGTACCACGTCTGGTTCTCGGCGTCCTTGACGTCGTCGGCGAAGACGTCGTCGTGCTCGGAGACGTAGGACGCGAACAGGTCGGGGTTCTGGCGGATGTACGAGACGGGGATGTCGGAGGCGACGTCCGCCTGCGGGTTCGCAGCCTCAGCGCGCAGGCGCGTCGTGAGCTCGCCGACGCCCATGAACAAGGTTTCGACGCGGATGTCCGGATAGATCTCGTTGAAGGCGCCCACCTGTTCCTCGATCTCGTTGATCGGGGCGGGCGTGATCCACACGACCTGCCCTGATTGCGCGA
>NZ_JBLRWX010000229.1:0-1322 GCF_047921035.1 Natronococcus sp. | reverse complement strand
ACGTTCCCAGCTCGGGGACCGACAGGTAGTTCGCCTCCTCGTCGTTCTCGAACGGCCCGTAGGTGCCGACCTCCCGCCCCATGTCGTCCTCCTCGGCGTCGATCAGGTCGGCGTCGTACTGGGAGGTCGGAATCTGGCTGTTCTGGAAGACGTCCGCGTTCCCCTCCATGACGTAGGTGAACATGGACTCGGCGTCCTCGTTGATCTCCCAGTGGACGGACTCGACGCTCGGGACGGTGCCGTGGTAGTCGTCGTTGCGGACGATCCGCATCTCCTCGCCGACGTTGAACTCGTCGTACTCGAAGGGACCGGTTCCGTTCGCCATCTCCGTCTGGAACTCGTCGTGGTCGACCTCGCCGTCGTACCCCTCGATGTCGCCGACGATACCCTCGGGAACGATGGCGAACCCGTCGTAGGTGAGGATGTCGAGCACGGCCGGGTTCGGCTCGCGGAGCGTCAGTTCGACCGTCAGGTCGTCGACGGCCTCGACGCCCAGGGAATCGGGTTCGACGCCGCCCTCGTCGCCCTCCTCGTACTCGATGCCCAGCCCCAGCGGCGTATCGAGGATGAAGTTCGACCGTTCGCTGTACTCGGATTCGGCCAGTCGGCGGAACGAGTAGACGACGTCGTCGGCCGTCAGCTCCTCGCCCCCGTGGAACTGGACTCCCTCCTGGAGGGTCAGCGTCCAGACCAGGCTGTCCTCGGACGTCTCGACGCCCTCGATGAGCTGGTTTTCGACCTCCGCGACGCCGTTGGGGTAGTGGGTCAGCGTCTCGTAGAGCTGGTTGATGACCGTCCCCGACGCGGTGTCGGTCGACATGATCGGGTCCAGCTCGTCGAACGTGCTGTTGAGGAGGTTCAGTTCGTCGTCGCCCTCGATCTCGACCTCGTTGTACTGCTGGTGGTGGCTGCCGAGCGCGCCGAGTTCCGGAATGTCGACGTAGTCGTACCACCAGCGTTCGCCCTTGCTGTGGTACAGCGGCAGCAACACCATATCGTCCCTGACGGCCTCCTCGATCTCCACGTAGGCCTCGTTGCGAGCGTCCTCGGCGTCCGGGCCGGGGTTGTCGAGGACCGTCTCCCAGGCGGCCTGTGCCTTGTCCGCGTGCTCGCTGACTTCGAGGTCGGCGTCCCCATCTCCCCCGTCGTCGTCGTCATCGTCCCCGTCGAGAAGAGCAGAACAGCCCGCCAGTCCCACCGTGGCGCTTCCCCCGAGAAGCCCCAGCATCTTCCGTCGTGACGCATCTACACCTTGAGTATCCGAACTATCGGACATGGAAAACTGTTACAAATGGCGATTTTATATATCTGTCGGCATTAGG
>NZ_JBLRWX010000228.1:0-1328 GCF_047921035.1 Natronococcus sp. | reverse complement strand
CGCGTTGCCGTCCATATCTCTATCTGAATAGGTTGACAAAATTTATACCGGAGAGGGAAAATCCATCGCTAACGATCATCAGTTTAGCTGAATTGAGGCGCTAAGCCCCCTTCCTCAATGAGCGACAGAAGGGAGCGAGTAGGGAAGGGATACAGCGCCGCACGGTTTTCAAATACGTTCGACGCTTGGCCCACAGGCCCACGCTCTACCAAATCTATTATACGTGTATCGCGCATAGCGTGCATTACGGTGAAACGGAAGACCATCACCATTCGGGAGGACCAAGACGAGTGGATTGAGGACCAACACCTCAACCTCTCGTCGTTCGTCCGCGAGAAACTGGACGAACTAATCGAGGAACGAGAGTAGCGGATGTACTACGCCTATAAATACCGTCTCAAACCGTCCGACGCCCACCGCGAGGAGTTGGACCGCCACCGAGACATTTGTAGGCAACTGTACAACCACACGCTCTACCGTCTCAACGAGTACCAAGACGAACACGGCGAACTGCCGTCCATGACCACCCTACGGTCGGAGCTACCCGACATCAAGAAGTGGTGGGACGGCCTCTCGGACGTGTACTCGAAAGTTCTCCAAACGGTCGTGGAACGGCTGTTCGACAACCTCAAAGGACTCTCCAAACTCAAGGACAAGGGCTACGGCGTCGGTCAACTCAAGTGGAAGCCGCCACGGGAGTTCCGCAGTTTCACCTACAGTCAGTCTGGCTTCAAGCTCGACAAGAAGGGCGGGCAGACTGTGCTGTCACTCTCGAAACTCGCGGACGTACCGATTCAGCTTCACCGCGCCATCCCCGACGACGCCGCACTCAAGCAGGTCACGATCAAGAAGGAACCGACGGGCGAGTGGTTCGCCACGTTCGGCGTCGAAATGGACCGTGAACCACCCGAACCGCCTGAGAATCCCGAGAAGTGTGTCGGTATCGACATAGGGATTCTCAAGTACGTCCACGACACGGACGGCACGGCGGTCGGGTCGCTCGACCTGTCCGACGAACGTGTACGCTTGGAGCGTGAGCAACGGAAGCTCTCGCGGAAGCAACACAAGTCGAACAACTATGAGAAGCAACGACGGCGCGTGGCGGAGTGTCACGCCGACCTCCGACGGAAGCGCCGCGACTTCTTGCACAAACTCTCGGCGTACTACGCTCGGGAGTACGACCTCGTGGCGGTTGAAGACCTGAACGTGAAGGGGATGATGGAGTCTCCGTCGAACAGTCGCAATACCGCATCCGCTGCGTGGCGGACGTTCCTCTCGTTGCTCGAATACAAGTGTGAGCGAGCGGGGACGCACTTCGTGGCGGTTAA
>NZ_JBLRWX010000227.1:0-1354 GCF_047921035.1 Natronococcus sp. | reverse complement strand
CTTTTGCTCGTCATAGTTGGTCCAGTAGTTTTGCATCCAGTTCCGTCGTGTCTTCCCTCAGCTCGCCGTCGAGACGGTAGATGCGTCGCTCCTCGTCGACCGTCTCGATCTCCTCGGCGGCGATCAGTCCCGCGAGTGTCAGCATCGGGAGGTCGTCGTACACCGTCGGCTCCTCGAGCGCTTCGAGGCGCCGCTCCAGTGATTTTCTCGAGGACGTCATGGGTGGATCCCCTCGAGAATCGAGCGCCGGCGGCTGTCGTCGATCTCTCCGAGCACTTCGCGAGCGACCGACGGCGAGAGCCCGGGCGATCCGTCCGGCGTCGCCTCGAGGCCGTCGGTGAGAGCGTATCGGCACCGAAGCAGGTCGCGATAGGCGTCTTTCTGCTCGTCGGTGAGGTCAACAGATTTGACCGTCCCGCCGCCGACCCCGTCCTCGATCTTCGCGACCCGGCGCCGGATCGAACGCTTCGACGTCATGGCTCACCTCGCTCACGTTCAACGAGTTCGGCGACATGGCGTCTCGTCTCGTCGTCCATGTAGCCGAGCGCGAACGCCTCGGGCGGGGTGAGGTCACCAAGAGCCGGGTCGCGCTCCGAGAGCAGTCCGTGTTGCTCGAGCAGCTGCTCGGAGTAGTCCTCGTGACCGAAATACGCCGGCGGACGGCCGACGTCCTCACTGTCGCGAAGGTCCCGGATCCACCGATAGGCGTCCTTGAGGGTGATCTCTCGCGGGGCGCCGTCCTCGAGATCCGAAACGCGACGCTCGAGGTTTCGTCGTGTCATGGCTGATCCCCGCGCTGTTGCTCGAGGTCCTCAAGCCGCTCCTCGATCTCCTCGAGGTCGCGGTCCTTGATCAGTTGCCGATATTGGCCGGCGACGTAGCCGAGAGTCCTGATCCACTTGATTCGGACTTTCTCATTCTCGGCGTCGTACACGCGGCCGCTCTTGACCTTTCGGTGCGCTTCCTCGATCCCGTCCTCCAGGAGTGCGAGCATTTCGTCGCGCTCGAGGACGTCGTCGGGCTCGTCGGTCTCGTCGGTCATAGGCTACCCCACGGGGGTCGGAAGCAGGAAACGCCGTCTGACCGAGCGAGCAGTGATAGATTGCAAGTCATGAGTCGAATTGGTCCCGGCTTGTGTGCGGCTTAGTTGCCGGGTAGCTGCTCGGGGTTGACCGGGACGACCTCGGTAGCCGACGTGTTCCGTAGCTTGCTCGAGACGCCGCGCTCGTGCGGATCGACGAGGACGACTATATCGTCAGCGTCCTCAGCGTTCCCGACTATCTCGACTCGCTCAGCCGAGACGTTCGCCGCGAGGTCGTCGTTCCGGGCGATCACTCGCTCGGCGTTGACTCGC
>NZ_JBLRWX010000226.1:0-1358 GCF_047921035.1 Natronococcus sp. | reverse complement strand
CCGAGGACGAGACGGCGCCCGCCGACATCGACGTCCCCGGACTCGAGGGGGTCGACCCGACCGAACTCCGCCAGCCGCTGACCGAGCGCGACCGGGAGCGCTACCGCGAGCTCGGCCGGGAGACGGCGACGGTCCTCGAGTCGGTCTGTCGGGAACTCGAGCCCGACGACACCGAGCGCGAGGTCGTCTCGGCGCTGCGGGTCGGGCTCTCGGCTCGCGGGATCGAGTCGCCCGTCGCCCTCGCCGGCGGGAGCGAGCGCGCCCAGCGGTATCGTCACTACACGCCCACCGAGGCCGAACTCGGCGACTACGCGCTGGTCTCGGTGACGGCCGAACGCGGCGGCCTACACGCCAGTTGCACCCGCGCCGTCGCCTTCGACCCGCCGGACTGGCTCGCGGAGCGCCACCGGGCCGCGGCCCGCGTCGAGGCGACGGCGCTGGCGGCGACACAGAAAGCGGCGACGAACGACGGCACGGCTGGCGACGTCTTTGACTCGATCTGCGAGGCTTACGCCGCGGTCGGTCACGACGGGGAATGGGAGCGCCACCATCAGGGCGGGGCCGCCGGTTTCGCCGGCCGCGAGTGGATCGCGACGCCCGACCACGACGCGCCGGTCCGGTCGCCGATGGCCTACGCATGGAACCCGACGGTCCAGGGCGCGAAAAGCGAGGACACCGCGCTCGTTACCGGGACCGAAATCGACGTGCTGACCGAAACCGGCGAGTGGCCGACCCTGACCGCGACGGCCGTCGATCGGGAGTTCGACCTCGAGCGACCGGCGGTGCTCGGGCTCGAAGAGTAGCGTCCTATCGGTCCGACTCGGAGTCGTCGTCCGTCTCGGTAGGGTCGATGTCCATGTCGTCCTCGAGGGCCATCGGATCCGTCCGACCGTCGGTCGCTGCCGCGTCGGTGTCGTCGACGGTGATCGTAACGGGCTCGAGGTCTCCCTCGAGGGTGTCCTCGGCGTGTCGATCGAGGACGCGATCGAGCGTGAAGATGGTGTTGAGTTCGTGTTGAACCTGGTCGACGACGCCGCCGACCAGCTCGCTGGGCTGGATCGCGGTGTACTCGTAGGGGTTGTTCCCCGCCCCCTGGCTCTCGCGTTTCTCCCGGCTGACCCGCTCCTCCTCGTGGAGCTCTGCCAGCGCCTCCCGGACGGTGCTCGGGTAGAGCCCGGTCCCCTTCGCGACCTCCTCGGAGGTGCTGCCGGGGTTGGCCAGCAGGTGGACGTAGATTTTCGCGCGCGTTTCCGTATCGAGGATCCACGAGAGCAGGTCGACGATCCGCTGGTCGACCTCCTCGACGGTCGGGGGGCGCTCGGTACCCGTCCCGTCGGCCTCGAGCCGTTCGTCGTTCC
>NZ_JBLRWX010000225.1:0-1407 GCF_047921035.1 Natronococcus sp. | reverse complement strand
GCATCACCTCGCCGATCTGGCGGCGGATGGGGTCGTTGCTGAGCTCGAGGACCATGTCGAAGCCGTCGGCGTACCCGGCGTCGGCCAGGAGCGCGCGCGCCCGCTCGACGTCGTGATCGAAGCGGTTGACGTCCGTCTCGTGCGCCCACGACTGCGGGATGATCGGGGTGTAGGCCACGAGGCCGACGCCGAACAGGAGCGAATCGACGATGTCCTGTCGCGGCACGAGGTACGCCATCGCCTGACGCACGCGAACGTCGTCGAAGGGCGCCCGCTGCGTGTGCATGAAGATGTAGTCGAAGCCCGAGCCGGGCGAACGCATGACGTCGATGGCCGAGTCCATCGTGAGCCGCTCGACGTCGAGCGGGTCGATCTCGTCGACCAACTGAACGCCGCCGACCTCGAGCTCGACGGTCCGCGTGATCGTGTCGGGAATCGGACGGATGCGGACCTCGCTGATGCTCGGCGTGCCACCCAGGTAATCCTCGAAGGCGCTCAGGTGCACGTACTCGCCGGCACGCCACTCCTCGAACACGAACGGGCCCGCACCGATCGGGTACTGGGCGATGTGGTCGGAGCCGTACTCCTCGGCGTAGTGCTTCGGCACGATGCCGACGTGCATGTAGTAGATGAACGGGGAGTTCGGCTGCTCGAGCGTGATGACGACGGTGTAGTCGTCGGGCGTCTCGATGCTCTCGATGTCACGGTAGAAACCGATGTTGCGGGCGCCGAAGTCGGGATCGCGCATCGTGTCGAACGTGTACTTCACGTCGGCGGCGGTGAGCTTCGTGCCGTCGTGGAAGTAGACGTCGTCCCGGAGGTTGAAGATGTAAGTCCTATCGTCGGGGTTCTCGATCGACTTGGCGACGTACGGGACGATGTTGAGGTTCTCGTCCCACTCGATCAAGCCCGCGTAGACGAGCGTCACCACGTGCCCCGATGAGACGTCGGTAGCGTGGCGCGGGTCGAGCGTCGTCGCCTCGGCGGCCACGCCGATGACGACGGTGTTCGCGAGCGCCAGACCCAGGCCCACGAGCACGGCGACGACGACGAGCAAGCGCAGCAGTCGACGAGGAGAAGAACGGAATCCTTGCGTCATGAATGACACCTCCGGGCGCCCGGAGCGACCGTCGAGCCGGCTCCAGCGCGCATCTCAATGCACACCAGGTAGAGTTGTTGCGCACTCAGAAGGGTACCTGCCGCACCCGGCGTTGTCAAACCTTCACCAGGTCGTGAATCCTTCCACGATCGACGCTCGCTCGGCCGGCTCATTTCACCCCGAAGGCTGATCGTCCGCCTCGACCGGCATCATGCCCACGAAGAAGAACCCCGTACTCGACGGGGTTCATCTGGTAGGCGCGGGCAGGATTGAACTGCCGACCTCTACAGTGTCAATGTAGCGCTCTC
>NZ_JBLRWX010000224.1:0-1457 GCF_047921035.1 Natronococcus sp. | reverse complement strand
GTTCATCGACGTGCTCGCCGCGATCCCCAGCGTAATCTTCGGGCTCGTGGGTCTGATCGTCGTCGTTCCGTTCGTCGGCGACTACCTCGCGCCCGCCGTCGGCGCCCACAGCATCGGGCTCGGCATCGTGACGGTGAGTCTGGTGATGGCGATCATCGTCACCCCGTTCATGATCTCGCTGTCGGTCGAATCGCTCGAGGCGCTACCGGACGAACTCCGGGAGTCCTCGCTGGGCGTCGGTGCGACGAAGTGGGAGACCATCCGAACCGTCCTGTTGCGGGCCGCAGGGCCGGGGATCTTCTCCGCGATTCTGCTCGGCTTCGGGCGCGTCTTCGGCGCGACGATCGTCCCCGCGATGCTCATCGGCGGGCAGACGGCAATCCCAGACGGCCCCTTCGACGCCGGCGAGACGCTGCCGACGCTGATCGTCAACGACTTCGGCGAGCTGATGTCGATTCCGCTGACCCAGTCGGCGCTGATCCTCGTCGGGCTGACGTTGCTCGTCGTCGTCTGGATCTTCAATTTCGGGGCGATGCTTATCCGTCGCCGACTGCAACGGAGGTGGCAGTACTGATGGACCGCTACACCGAGCAGCGACTGTTCGGCCTGCTGGCCCGCGCGAGCGCTGCGCTCATCCTCGCGGTGCTGGCCATGGTCGTCGGCGTCACCCTCTGGCGAGGCGGCCGCGTCTTCGTCACCGATCCCGCTGTCATGGTGACGGCGCCGGGCTCGCGATACATGCTGGACGGCGGCGGCGGGTTCCTCCACGCCGTCCTAGGCAGTATCTTCATCGTCGTTCCCGCGACGGTGGTCGCCTCGATCCTCGCCATCTCGACGGCGATCTTCCTCCAGAGCGACTACTCGAGCGAGCGCACCTCCGACGTGATCAACATGTTCCTGAACGTGCTCTGGGGGACGCCGCCGATCGTCTACGGGGTGTTCGTGCTGACGATCATCATCGCCGCCGGCGCCCAGACGAGCCTGATCTTCGGGACGATCGCGATCGCGATCTTCCAGTACCCGATCATGACCCGGTACGCCGACGAGGCGCTTCGGGCGGCCCCGGACACGGTCAAGGAGGCCTCGTACGGGCTGGGCGCGACCCGGTTCGAGACCGCCCGGATGACCGTCCGCGCGGCCCTACCGGGCGTCATCGCCGGGATCATCATGGGCTTCGCCCGCGGGATCGGCGACGCCGCCACGGTGCTGTTTACGGCCGGCCGGAGCACCCAGATGCCCGGCGGCCCGTTCGATCCCGCGACGACGCTGCCGATCCTCATCTTCGAGCAGGCGGCGTCGTTCAACGCCGAAGTCCGCTCGCACGCCTACGCGGCGTCGTTCGTCCTCATCGTCGCCGTGCTCGCGCTGATACTCGCATCGAAACTCCTCGCAGGGAGATTCGCCCGCTTCGCACCAGGAGGGAGACACTCATGACAGACGACATCGCACTCCGCACC
>NZ_JBLRWX010000223.1:0-1472 GCF_047921035.1 Natronococcus sp. | reverse complement strand
GCGGTCACCGGCGAGGCCGGCAGCGAGACGGTCCACCTGATCAACGGCTCCGGCGAGTATCTGCGTGGTCAGCTTACCGGCGAGGGTGGCGTCGAGTGGGGGCAGGTGACCGAACCTGGTGGTGGCTCGAGCGCGTTGGGCATCGACTTCGTCGACGACGGGACCGGCTACGTTGCTGATACGACGAGCCAAGTCTACGAGACCACCGACGGTGGCGAGAGCTGGGAGACGATTGGTGTCGACGGCGGCTCTGCGGCGTACAACGATATCGTTGCCCGCTCCTCAGACGAGATCTACGTCGCGGCCGGTGACGGAACCGTATTGCGGTACAACGGCGCCGTCTGGACCAAGCGCTGGGCTGGCGGCAACGAACTGCTCGGTGCTGATGCCACCGAGGATGAGGCCGCGCTATCTGGTGCCGAAGGGACGATATACGAACACACTGCTCGGAGCTGGCAGGCCGCCGACACTGACGCGAACGGGTCACTAGATGGTATCGGACTCGACGAGAGCGGCGACTACCCCCATGCCGCTGTTGGGGCTGGTGGGCTCGCCCTCGAGGCGGGTGAGTACGAAGCCGAGCCAGTCGACGACGATGAGGAGCCAGCCGACTGGGAGGCCGCTGAATCGCCGGTCGAGGCGATCCTCTACGACGTTGTCGTCGCCGAAAACGGGTACGCGGTCGGTGAGGGAGGGTACGTTCTGGAACGCGACAACGGCGAGTGGGCCGTCGCCGTCGAGGACGGCCCCGGTGAGGAGGAAAACGGGTTGAACGCCGTCGACGCGACTGACCTCGGAAGCACGGTCTGGTTCGCCGGCGACAGCGGTGCGGTCGGTGAGTACGACGCCATCGAGGGCCAACTGACTGATCACTCTCAGCCGGAAGAGATGACAAGCACCTGGGAAGCGATTGCCGTCACGGGTGAAGCCGGCAGCGAGACGGTCCATCTCGTCAACGGCTCCGGCGAGTACGTAAACGGGTCGAAACAGGCTGACGGCAGCGTCGAGTGGGGCGAGGTTGTCGAACCCGGTGGGGGCTCGAGCGCACTAGGGATCGACTTCGTCGACGAGGAGATTGGCTACGTCGTCGACACGACCAGCCAGGTATACGAGACCACTGACGGCGGCGAGAGTTGGGAGACGATTGGTGTCGACGACGGGACTGCTGCTTACACCGCGGTCACTGCCCGAAGCGCCGAGGAAATCTACGTGTCGGCTGGCAGTGGTATCGTCCTTCGGTACAACGGTGCCGTCTGGACGAAACACTGGGCTGGCGGCAATGAGCTGAACGCCGTCGACGCCAACGACGACGACATCGCCGTGGCTGGTGCTGAGGGAACAATCGTTGAACGGACAACCCGACGGTGGGCAAGTGCGGAAACACCAACCGAGGCGACGATCTACGGTATCGCGCTCAACGGGACTACACCAAATCCGGGACTGGTTGTCGGCAACCCAGGAACGATCTTCGA
>NZ_JBLRWX010000222.1:0-1482 GCF_047921035.1 Natronococcus sp. | reverse complement strand
CGACGAACCCGGCGAACGACAGCAGCCCGAAACCGTTCGGATTCGGGAACACCGACTGGAGCGTCGTGTCGACGCCGGGAACCGGCGGCGTACTCGACCACTGGCGGACCTCGAAGATCCAGACGGCGTACTCCCCGACACCGTAGGTGGCCAGCCCGAGGAGGACAACGAGTGATCCCAGCGAGGACAGCAGCCAGAAGAACACCCGATCGGGAACGAGCCGTGGGATGACCAGCAGATTCGTCCCCATGATGAACATGGCCCAGATCGGCCATCGAGACTGCGAACTCGAGGGGTCGAACGCGAGCGTGTGGACGAAATAAAGCATCGAAAGCGTCATAAAACAGCCGATAGCACCCCACTGAACCGGCGTATACCGTCGGGGCGCAGTCATAACCAACAGGAACGACAGAAACAGCACGAAGACGACGGTGATCGCAAGCGGCCGGCTTGGTCCGAGGCCGAGACCGGGCGAACTGCTCTGGTAGATCATGGCGAACACGGCCAAGGCGAAGCCGAGCACGGACAGGAGTGCAGCCTGGCGGTGCTCCGAGTCCCGATAGCGGTTGACGGCAAGACGAACGCCAAGCACCGCCCCCAGCAGGACGGCAACCGCCGCGAGCTGCCACGCCAACACCAGGCCGGTCGCGTACGCGACGATCACGAGCCCCAGATACAGCCCGAACAACCCATAAATCGCGCCGGCTACGAGCCGGCTCACGCTCCGGTGGCGTCCCTGCGACGTCCCTGGTCTCCGTGTGACCGTTCCCATGATTGTACTAGTCAGAAGTCTTGGGTAAAGGTTTCCTTTGGTCACCGAACGAGCGACCCCCTCTTCCAGACACGAGCGGGGCAGCGTCGACGGAGACCGGGCGCCACAGCACTGTTGGCCGCACACGCTTTCGGGGCGATCGCGGTGTGGCCCGGACTCGCTGGCGGAGTCGGCGGACCGCTCTACTGGGAGCGCTCGCTCCGCGGGCAAAGCGCTGTCAGCCCCTCGTCGCGGTCGACGTAGACCGCGCCCTCGGTGACGAGACACTCCTCGTTGAACCCGTCGGTCCACTGGGTTTCGTCGAAGGTGTAACACCACTCCTCATGGCCGTCCTCGAGACAGTAGCCGACGATCTCGTCGGGGTTCGACGAGCCGGGGGTGCTGTGGGCGACGACGACCGTGTCGTCGATGATCGCCGGCGGACCGTACGCGTGCGAGCCGTTCTTACACCACTCCGACTCGGGGCCCGTCATCTTGAGTTCGTACCGGCCACGGGTGACGGTCCGGTCGCCGACAGCTGCAGTCGTCAGCGCATCGGAAATAAACCGCTCGCGCTCTTTGGTGTCGTCGTCAAGGCTGGTAACGCCCTCTTCTCCGCTGTTCTCGATAAACAGCGCCTCGTCGGTCGCCGCAAGCCCGTTTCCGAAGTCGCCGGCTCGAAGCTGGGCCGAGCGCTGGGTCGTCCCCGACAGCGGGTCGAACGCCACGAC
>NZ_JBLRWX010000221.1:0-1483 GCF_047921035.1 Natronococcus sp. | reverse complement strand
CTGGCTGCCATCTGGTACGTGCGGGTTCTCGCCGATGTTCTCGGCCGACTGGCGATACTCTCCGCACCGAATCTCGCCAGTCGGTTCTCCTTTCCGGAGTCCGTCGTTCAAATCGACGTTTCGCTTTCGATCACTTGGGACTCGGTGTCGGGATCAAGTGCGTCGCGTATCTCAGGGCCCCCTGTAGAACGACACCGCACTTTCGGTGGCGGTCTCGCCACCACCGGTGTCGATCGCGACGTCCTCGACGGGCTCGCGGCCGACCTGTCGCCACGTCACGCCGAGCTGCTCGTACTCGACACGCCAGTACTCGCCCGCCTCGTCGGGCTCGAACACAAACTTCCGACGGACGCCATCGGTACCGGTCCACGCAACCGTCTGCTCGTGAGTGTCGTTCATCGCGACCACCGCTTTCGTTGCGCGACTAGCGTCTGATCAACGTCAGCGTCGGCCGGCGGGTGGATGCGCTCGAGGGCCATGAGGATTCTCGCCGCGTGCTTACAGCGGTTGATCTCTCCACTACCGGGCTCACCACGGTACTCCCAATCCGAGCACGTACAGCGCCCTTCCTGCAGGTCGACTGTGTATTCCGAGTAGTCGCTTGAGCCGGTACCGACCTTCCACATGCCGGGAGCGATAGGCCAGATTCCCATTGGCTGCTCGGCACCGCGGCGATCGCGGGTGAGCGTCGCCTCATCAGCTCCGATCGGCGTCTGTTCTGCGGTCGCCATTAGCTCGTGGCCTCCTGGCGTTCGTCGGTGTCGATAATTTCGTTGCCGTCCGAGATTTCGTTGGGATCGGCGACCGACCGCGCTTCGGCGAGCAAGCGCTGGTTGCGAGCGCCGGCGGTCTCGAGTGCTTCGGCGCGCTCGGCGACGGCCTCGAGATCTTGCGTCTGGTACATCGGCTCGATCTCGCGGTCCTTGTCGGATCCACCGAACATCAGAACCCCTCCGGCGCGCGGTGAGTGGTCTCGAGCCAACCGCGGCGGTCCTGGACGAACTCCATCCAGGCGGCGAGTGGCCGTCCCTCGAACTGCTCGACGTGTTCGGGTTCGATGTCGACGTAGTCGCCGACCTCGTAGTCTGGGCCGACCGGGTAGACCTTGACGGCGTCCTGGGCTGGGTAGTGAATGTGCGCGCAGTTCTCCTTGTCGACGCCGACGACGAAGCCGATCTTCGCCGCGAGCGAGTCGACGGTGTCCGCAACGTTTTCCTTCGGTTGGGTGATAGTCGTCATTGGTCTTGTGCTAAGACCGAGGTCGGGCGTTGCACCGCCCGGCCGAGATTTTCCCGGCCACCCTCGATCTCTATTCTACAGTCTATCAGCCAGCACCTTAATTATTATGTTTCGTTTATTCGAATACGGATTCGTTGATACCGATCATAATATTCATATTACGAAGCGTCATATTTACGACCGTGATGAGTGCAGTAACTGGCAGCGTGACTCTCGAGACTGACGATTTAAACCCAACAGATCG
>NZ_JBLRWX010000220.1:0-1499 GCF_047921035.1 Natronococcus sp. | reverse complement strand
GATCGGTACGCGAGCTATTCTGTGCTGCTCCTCGTGGCTCACTGTCTGTGCGTCGTGGAGAGCGCAACAGCGGAAATACACTCTTCGTTCCCGCTGGGAGGGAATAACAGCGGAAACGTACTCTCTCAGCCTGCCCCACGGACCGTCGACTCGAGCACGGACCGACCGGCCTAAGTATTCCCGTGAGAATACCCAGGTATGACCGATACGCTCTCCACTCGCGAGGATGCCGACGTCGTCGGCAGCCGTCGGGTCCTCCACGTCGGCCGGGATCGCCCGATCCGGATCAGTGCCGGCCACCGCCTGCTGCACCACGACGGCAAGTGCGCTCGACCCCACGGCCACAACTACGAGGTAGCGGTCAGGGTCGAGGGCGAACTCACCGAGGCGGGGTGGGTCGCCGACAAGGGCGATATTACCGCAGTAATCGACGAGTGGGATCACATGTTCCTGCTCGAGCGCGGCGACCCCCTGGTCGAGGCCTTCGAGGCGGCCGGCGACGACGACGGCGTGGTCGTCCTCGAGCACCCGCCCACGGCGGAGGTGATGAGCGTCCTCCTCGAGGAGAAACTCGAGGCGGCGCTGCCCGACACCGTAACCGACGTCGCCGTGCAGGTCAACGAGACGAGCGAGCTCTGCGGGGGAGGGTGGCTCTGAGATGCCGGTCTCCGACTCGGTGGACCGGGAGGCGGTCGGCGACGCACGGCAGGCGGACCGCGAGGGCCTCCCGATCAACGAGCTGTTCTACTCGCTGCAGGGCGAGGGCACCCTCGCCGGCGTTCCGTCGGTGTTCGTCCGTACCAGCGGCTGTAACCTGCGGTGCTGGTTCTGTGACTCCTACCACACCTCCTGGGAGCCGACCCACGCCTGGATGAGCCTCGAGGAGATCCTCGCGGAGGTCGGCTCTCACCCGGCCGACCACGTCGTCCTCACGGGCGGGGAGCCCCTGCTCCACGAGGAGAGCGTCGACCTGCTCGAGGCCCTCGACGAGCGCGGGTACCACACCACCGTCGAGACCAACGGCACACTCTATCGGGAGGCGCCGATCGACCTCGCCTCGATCAGCCCGAAACTCGAGAGTTCGACGCCGACGTCCGATCGCGACCCTCGAGGTGACGGCGAGTGGGCCGAGCGCCACGAGAACGACCGCATCGACCTCGAGGCGCTTTCCGCGCTCGTCGAGGACTACGACTTCCAGCTGAAGTTCGTCGTCACCGACGAGGGCGACGTGCCCGAGATCCTCGAGCTGCTCGAGGAACTCCGCGATGCGACGAGCGACCCCATCCGGGACGACGACGTCCTCCTGATGCCCGAGGGCGCCACTCGAGAGCGCCTCGCCGAAACCCGCAGCCGCGTCGCCGAGCTGGCGATGGAGTACGGCTTCCGGTACACGCCTCGGCTCCACGTCGACCTCTGGAACGACGCCCCCGAAACGTAGCCAACGATACCGATCGCACCATGACCGACGACATCACGACCACGGCCGACGACACTACCAC
>NZ_JBLRWX010000219.1:0-1580 GCF_047921035.1 Natronococcus sp. | reverse complement strand
CTCCTCGCCTGCGACGACTGCCGTCCGGGCGAGCCCAGCTTGATCCCGGCGGGCGCGCTGTCGCTGCAGGGCCGTGTCGTCTCGCCGGTCGCGCTGGTGGCATGGCTCGACGGCTGGATCGCCGCCGTCGGCGACCTCGTGGGCCAGCCGGTCGATCTCCGCTCGCTGGCGCTCGAGTTCGCCCAGGTGGACCTCGACCGCGCCGTGCTCGACTGGGTCGGTTCGACCTGGCACGTGGCGCAGCTCGAACCCCTCGGCACCGACCTCCGGGGCTGGGTGACGGGTCCCGGCACCATCACGACGGTGCCGGTCACGTCGGAGGCGGCCGCACGGGCCGGACTGGAGGACTGGAAGCAGGCGCTCGACAGCCTGCCGCTGCTGCTCGGTGACGGCATGGGGGCGGGGCCGATCGGCTCGATGCTGGGCGGCCCCGCCGACGCGGCCGCTGGCGGCTTGCTCTCCGTCCGGCAGGTCGAGTACCGCGGCGTGGGCTACGAGCGCTGGCGGATCGGCCCGACGGTCGACCTCGCGGTCGCGGTGCTCGACTCCCACCTCGTCCTCGCGGTCCCGGCCTTCGCGATGCGTAACGTCATCGACGTGCACCACGGCGCCCCGAGCGTCCAGGACGATCCCGTGCTGGGCAGCGTCCTCGCGCGCGTCCCCGCCGGCGCCAACGGCTACGACCTCTTCGACGTCGCCCGAGGGCTGCGCGGTCTCGCGGCCATCTCGGACTTCGTCGCCGCTCCGGCCGCCAGCGCCCTGGCGCTCGTCGTCACCGACGTGGATCGCTACGCCTTCCGCGACGATGGCGACTGGGACGACGAGTGGGAGTGGGACGAGGAGTGGAGCCGGGACGACGAGCCGGGCGGCATCACGGGGCTGTGGCGTGCGGCCGATCGCTTCGGCGACGACCCGCTCGCCTCGTCGGACGCCGTCGCCGGCACCCTCGCCGTTCCGGGGTCCGTGAGCGCCATCATCTCCGGATCCGATCGACTCTCGAGCGGCGACATGGGATTGGTCTTCGAGCTGACCGGCATGAGCGCCGGCGATCTCGTGAGGATCGTGATGATCGATCCGACCGCCAACTCGATCGACACCTACCTGTACCTGTTCGACCTCGACGCCGGGCGCGTCGTCGCCGACGACGACGACACCCCCGACACGACGCGCTCCGAGATCGTCTTCGAGGTCGAGCCCGGGACGCGGTACGCGGTGATCGCCAGCTCGTGGGGCGGCGGCGACCTCGGCGCGATCGCCCTCGACACGGACGTCATCGGTGCCACCGTCGAGATGCCCGAGGTCGAAGCCGAACCGGAGCCCGAACCCGAGCCCGAGCCCCAGGCGGAACCTGAGCTCGAGATCGATCCGGACCAGGAGCCCCTCGAGCCGACGCCGACCGTCACCTTCGACGAGGTCGTCGCTCTGTTCGATCTCGTGACCGCCTTCCTGGAGGAGCTCGCCGAGGCGCTGGGCGACGGTGTAGCCCTGGGCGCGTCCCGGGCCGTGGTGGACGCCGGGTGGCGGCCCCACGGGGAGCAGGTCGGCCAGACCGGCAAGACCGTCGCGCCGCGCCTCTATTT
>NZ_JBLRWX010000218.1:0-1594 GCF_047921035.1 Natronococcus sp. | reverse complement strand
TGGTCACCTGACGCGTCGCAACGAGTGACACGGATCCGGCCCGGAGGCGACGTTCGCCTCCGGGCCGGATCCGTGCACGAACCTCGCGACGCATGCGTCGTCGCGACCGATCGGCCTTACTCCCAGCCGACCAGGTTCAGGTCCTGGTAGGTGACCGAGGAGTGCGGGTGCGCGCTCCAGCCGGTGATGCCGGTGCGGTAGAGGGCGACCTCCTCGATGTAGTTCACGAACGTGTAGGGGACCTCGTCGCCGACGATCCGCTGGATCTCGCGGTAGATCTCGATGCTCTCGTCGGAGTCCGGCGCCACGGCCTGACCGCGCAGCGCGAGCTCGTCGACGCGCTCGTCCGACCAGTAGGTGTAGGCGTAGGCCGACCCTCCGCTGGTGAACTGGCGGAAGATGGCGCGGTCGGGGTCGAGCTGGCCGTTCCAGGCGTAGACCATGATCTCGTAGTCCTCGGTGGTGTTGAAGCGCTGCCATACGGCGCTCGACTCCTCGGAGTGGACGGTCGCGTCGATGCCGACCTGCAGGAGCTCGTTGAGCAGGATCTCGGCGATCTGCGTGCGCGCCGGCGCGGGGTCGGAGTAGATCCGGACGCTGAAGCCGCCACCGTCGTACCCGGCCTCGGCCAGCAGCTCGCGCGCGCGCTCGGGATCGTAGGGGTAGCGCGCGATCTCGCTTTCGAACCACGGCATCTCGGGGAGCAGCATGCTGATGCCGACCTGGCCGACGCCCTCGAGGATGCGCTCGACGATGCCCTCGCGCGGGATGAGGTGCGCGATCGCCCGGCGGACGCGCACGTCGCCCAGCGCCTCGGCGCGCGTGTTGAACCCGACGAAGTTGTACGAGGGAGCGGGGACGCGATCGACACCGATCGACGGGTCCGCCTCGAGCCGCGGGAGCTCGGCGCCGACGGGGCCTCCCTGGTAGAGGTCGATGTCGCCGGCCTCGAGCGCCAGCAGGCGGGTGCCGTCCTCGGGGATCGGGCGGAACACGACCTCGTCGACGCGGGCGCGCTCGCCCCAGTAGTCGTCGAACGCCTCGAGCACGAGCGCGTCGTCGCGCTGCCAGGAGACGAACGCGAAGGCGCCGGTGCCCGACGGGGCGACCTGGAAGTCGTCGTCCTCGCCGCGGTCGGCCGGCACGATGGGCATGCGCGCGATGTTGTTGAGCAGGAACGCGTTCGGGCGCGACAGGGTGAAGACGACGGTGTACGGATCGGGTGCGTCGATCGAGGCGATGTCGAGGTAGAGCGGGCGGTTGAGCGACGGGTTCTCCTCGTCGAGCACCCACTCGAACGTGTAGATGACGTCCTCGGCCGTGAAGGCGCGTCCGTGGTGGAACGCGACGTCGTCGCGGAGCGAGAAGGTGATCTGCGTGGCGTCCTCGTTGAACGACCAGGCCGTCGCCAGGCGTGGCTGTAGGCCGAGGCCGCGGTCGAACACGACGAGCGGCTCGAAGATCGTCGAGATTCGCTCGAACGAGCGGACGTCGGTGGCGACGCGCGGGTCCAAGTTGTCGGCCTCGCCGGTCGAGGCGATCACGAGGCGCTCCTGGGCGAGGGCGGCGCCCGCGGCGAGCGCGCAGACGGCGC
>NZ_JBLRWX010000217.1:0-1603 GCF_047921035.1 Natronococcus sp. | reverse complement strand
TTACTGTAAGTCATTACCGGCGCAACCGCGACCCGTGCGGCGGTTGCGCCGGTAAATCGTTACAGCAATCCGTATCACTCGCCCCGGTAGGTGGCCATCACGAACGGCACCGAGCTCCCGAGCGGGTCGTCGACGGTTCGCTCCCGGTCGAGCCCGAACCCGGCCCGCTCGAGAGCCTTGCGGGTCCGGCGTGGACCGGGCGTGCTGAAGAACATCGCCTGGTCGCTCCCGAGCCAGTCATCTCGAACGGTCTCGTACCGCCCCGAACTGCCGGTCGCCAGGAGCCGACCGCCCGGCCGGAGCACGCGCGCGAACTCCGCGTAGACGGCGGGGTGTTCCGCCCGAGGAACGTGAAAATCGCCAGCGTTCGTCGACCGTCGCCACAGCCGACGTCGAGCACCGTCGCGTCCGGGGGGATCGACTCAAGCAGTTCGTCGATCAGCGCGGCGTCGTCGCCGTCGGCGCGACGACTCGACGCGTACGGTTCGGCGAGTTCGTCCCACGCCCGCCGGAGTTCGCGCCTGTCCATGCCCTGAGGAGGCGGCTCGCGAGCAAGACGAGACGGCCAAACAGGTGAGGGCTCGACCGCCGAACGCGGCAGCTCGGGATCGTTACGGCGCGCCCACGAGTACGAACCGACTCTCGGCGTCGCCGTTGTGGATCTGATGGGTCGCGTCCGGCGGGATCCGGATCGCGTCGCCCTCGGTCATCTCGACTGATTCGTCCTCGACGGTGATCGTCGCTCCTCCCTCCAGTAGCAGGTAGACCTCCTCCTGACCCTCGTCGGCGTGGTCGTGTTCCATCCCCTCCCAGCCGGGCTCGCACTCGAGGACGGTAACACCGACGTTCTCGCAGTTCAGTTCGTCCCGGAGAAAGTGCAGTCCGCTCTGGTCGTCGACGTCGTGGTAGTTCGCGGTCGTGTACTCGGCCATCGCGAACTCACGACTACGGGATGAGAAATAAACGTTGGTGGTACCCGAACTCGTACGGTCGAGCCCCGATTGCGGTAGCCACCGTTCCGTCAGCCCGTCCGACTGCAAAAGATCTATCGCCGGTACGGTCCTCGAGTCGCCTATGGACGAGATTACGGTCGACTTCGGCGAGGACGAACTGGTCCCGGCCGTCGCACAGGACGCCGAGACCGGCGAGGTGCTGATGCTCGCCTACGTCTCCCCGGAGGCCCTCGAGCGAACCCGCGAGACGGGGCGGGCGCACTACTACTCGCGCAGCCGGGACGAACTCTGGGAGAAAGGCGCCACGAGCGGCCACACCCAGGAGGTCGCGGAGGTACGGGTCGACTGCGACGCCGACACCCTGCTGTACCTGGTCGACCAGGAGGGCGGCGCCTGCCACACGGGCCACCGCTCCTGTTTCTACCGGACCGTCGACGGGGAACACGTCGGCGAGCGGGTCTTCGATCCGGAGGCCGTCTACGAGTAAGATGAGCGAGCGCGTCTCTCGCTCGAGCGACGCCGAGACCGACCGAACCCCGCTCGAGCGACTCGAGGCCGCCCGGGAACGCTACGCGCAGGCGCGGACGGCGATCGACGACCGCGGCGGCGAGAGGGTCGTCGAGGCCGCCGAGGCCTACCGCGACGCGACG
>NZ_JBLRWX010000216.1:0-1626 GCF_047921035.1 Natronococcus sp. | reverse complement strand
ATAGTAACAACTGAAACTGTTTACACACCGATCGCACAGTCGTCGTGCGATCGGGTGCGCACTGACTTTCAGTGGCTACTATAGAAGTCGTCGTCGGTCCAGACGATCCGCTCCGTTTCGGCGGCCTCCATGCCGGCCGCGATCGCGTTGGCCTTCCCGGAACAGCCCTCGGGTTCGCCGGCGACGATCAGCCTGACGCCGGGATACTCCGCGACGCGTTCGGCGACCGACTCGAGGCGGTCGTCGCAGACGACGAGGAGTTCGTCGTCCGGTCGAAGCTGGGCGGCGACCTGCTCGCAGGCGTCGTTCCACCCCGTCGTCGGCAGGACGACGGTCGTCGGCGTAGCCGCTGCCATACCCCACCCTTCACGCTGGTTGTTATCAAACAACAGGATCGATCCGGTGACGGCCGGGCGGACGTGACGGGGTGCGGAAGGCGGTCCGAACTCAGTTCTCGAGCAGATCGAGGAAGCGATCGAACGCCCCGCTCTCGGGGTGGACGTGGGCGTAGGTGCCCAGCGAGTCGTACTCGAGGAGGCCGTCGTGTTCGCCGTCGATCCCCGTTCCGCGAACCGTCTCGAACGCGAAGCGGGCGTCGGCGTCGACCTCGGCGCTCGAGTAGTGGAACTCGTGGCCCCGGATCGACTCGCCCGCTGTCGCGGTGAGCGTGCCGTCGACGGCCTCGAGTTCGACGTGGTCGAGCGCCTGGTACCGGTCGTGCATCGTCACGTCCGCGGGCAGGATCCCGGCCATCTCGCCGCGCTCGCCGTCGGCGGTCGAGAGCGACCGGCTCATCGCCATCAGTCCGCCGCACTCGCCGAGGACGGGGAGACCGTCGCTCGCGCGCTCGCCGAGGTCGGCGAGGGTGCCGCCGGCCTCGAGTTCCTCGACGTGGAGTTCGGGGTACCCCCCGGGGAGGTAGACGCCGTCGCAGTCGGGGACCGGGTCGCCGGCGACCGGCGAGAAGATGACGACCTCGCCGCGCTCGCGGAACCGCTCGATCGTCGCGGGGTACCGAAAGCAGAAGGCCGCGTCGCTGGCGACGGCGACGCGGGCGTCGACGGGCGTCGCCCCCTCGTCGATCCGTACGCCACCATCGAGCGCGCCGGGTTCGCTCGCCACCGCTGCCAGCCGCTCGGCCTCGAGGGGCTCGGCGGCCTCCCGCAGCGCCTCGCGGGGCAGCGCCGCCTCCGCGCCCATCTCGAGGCCCAGGTGACGGTCGGGAATCTCGAGGTCGGGGTTCGGCGGGATCCGGCCGAAGTACTCGAGTTCCTCGGGCAGCGCGTCCCGGATGCCCTTCGCGTGGCGACCACCGTGGGCCCGCTGGGCGACGATCCCGGCGACTTCGACGTCGCGGCCGATCCGATCGGCGTACTCGCGAAAACCCAGGGCCGTGGCGGCGACGCTTTCCATCCCCGCGCTGGCGTCGACGACGAGCACGACGGGGAGGTCGAGCGCCTCGGCGACCATCGCCGTGCTCGAGCCGTCGCCGTCGTACAGCCCCATGACGCCCTCGACGACACAGACGTCGCCCTCGCCGCGGGCGTAGTTGCGCCGCAGGCCCTCCTTCCCGCAGATCCAGAGGTCGAGCGTCCGGGAGGGCCGCCCTGCGATCGCCTCGTGGTG
>NZ_JBLRWX010000215.1:0-1629 GCF_047921035.1 Natronococcus sp. | reverse complement strand
GTAGAGGTAGGCGATCAGCCCGAAGACCAGCCCGACGGCGAGGCCGACGAGCCAGCCGGCCACGGTCGCGAGGAAGCCCTCGCCGGTGATCGACGCGACGAGCCCCGCCCCGAGCAGGAAGCCGGCGAAGGCGCCCCACACCGCGATGACGGCCCGGAGGGCCGCGTAGCCCGCGAAGCACAGCAACAGGCCGACCGCGAACAGGCTCTGATACTCGACGGTTCCGACAGCGGACGTCCCGCGGGCCATCGAGACCATGTAGGCCGTCATCGTCATGATCTCGTTGAACGGGTTCGCCGTGATGTTCGCGTTGAACCCGGCCGCGAGGGTGACGGCCATCGTTTCGCCGATCGCCCGCGAGACCGCGAGGATGTACGAGGCGAACACGCCGGATATCGACGCCGGCAGGACGATTTTCGTCGAGACGTCGAACTTCGTCGCCCCGAGGGCGTAGGCGCCGTTGCGGAGGTCGTCGGGCACCGCGGACATGGCGTCCTCGCTGATCGAGGAGACCATCGGGATCGTCATGATGCCGACGACGAGCATCCCCGAGAGCATGCTGTAACGGCCGATATTGATGCCGAACAGCGTCTCGGCGATGGGCCCGAGAAGGACCGGATTGATAAACGCGATCGCGAAGTAGCCGTAGACGATCGTCGGGATTCCGGCGAGGATCTCGAGCGTCGGTTTGAGCTTTGCCCGGACGCCGTCGGAGGCGTACTCCGAGAGGTAGATCGCCGTCGCGGTCCCGATCGGGATCGCGACGAACGCTGCGCCGACGGTGATCGCGAGGGTGCCGAAGATGATCGGCACGGCGCCGTGGGCCGGCGTCGCGTGATCAGGCGCCCACCGCGTTCCGGTGAAGAACTCGGTGAACGTCACCGTCCGCTCGATGTCTGCTCCGAGCAGCATCTCGGTGAGCCTGGCGCCGAAGAAGTAGCTCGCGGCGTTGTCAATCAACACGAAAAATATCGCGAGCGTCGTCAGGACCGTGACGGCAGCACAGCCGAAGAGCAGCCGTCTCGCTCGCCGGTTGGCCTCGAGGTCGCGCTCGGCCGTCCCGCCCGAGATTCCTGGCCCTTGGTTGGTGTCCGTACTCATTGGATGTTCTCGTCGTCAGTCGCGTTGAACGGTGAGGTCGTCCGACGATGCGCCGATCTGATCCAGCCAGTCGTCGATCTTGTCGTGGTTCTCCGCCTGTGCCTCGTCCGTGGTCGCGTAGAACCCTTCGTCGCGGGCGAAGTCGTGCTGTCCGTTGGTGTAGAAGCGGGCGAACGAGCCGACGAGGTCCGTTCGCTCCTCGAGACTGGCCATGCTGAAGTACGCGAACAGCGGCCGGGCGAGCGGCGAGTAGTTCCCCTCCTCGATGTTCTCCTCGGTCGGCAGGTAGAACTCGCCGTCGACGTCGCTCTCGACCGGAACGGCCTCGATCGGCTCCTCGTCCTCGATGTCACGCAGGTAGCCGAGACCTCCCCAGCCGAACGCGTTGACGTTGCCGGCGACTGCCCCCATGATCTCGTTCGTCTGGCTGGTCGCGGAGTAGTCGTCGCGGATGTCGCCCATCTCGCCGTTGATCTCGCGGGTGAAGTAATCGAACGTCCCCGACGCGCTGTCACGGGCGTGAAGTTC
>NZ_JBLRWX010000214.1:0-1633 GCF_047921035.1 Natronococcus sp. | reverse complement strand
GGTGATGCTGATGAGCGAGCGGGAGGAGGCAGGCGGGGTAGCCGTAGCCGACTTCGGTGACGTCGGGTACGGCGCCATGAGCGACTACATCGAGGTGCCGCCCGGCAACTACGAGATCACCGTCGTCCTCGAAGCGGTCGAGGGCGAGCAGCTGGCTCGCGTCGTGCCGTCCGAGTCGTTCAGCGCCGGCGGAGGCGAGTACTACACGGTCACCCTGCTCGGTCTGGTCGTCCCTGAGCGCATGGACCGCGACGACGAGCAGGAGCCCGCCCCTGCCCAGGAGGGCGAACAGGAGACCGCTCCGGCAGAGGAAGGCGAACAGGAAGAGGCTCCCGCAGAGACCGAGCCGGTCGATGCGGAGGCTCCTGAGGAGGCCGAGCAGGCGGAGATCGCCGATCCGACCGCCGAGCCCTTCATGGCATGGCTCCAGGGCCTGATGGCGGGAGACACCGTCGAGGAGGAAGGGCTCCATCTGCGTCTGCTGGTGCTCGACGACGAGGCGACGCAGACGCTCGAAGAGGAAGAGATGCTGGTGCGGATCGTCCACGCCGCCCCGGGCACCGAACCCGTCGCGCTCGCGGTCATGCGCGCTGACGACGAGAACGACGTCGACGGCAACGACGCCAACGACGTCGACGGCGAAGACGTCGACGGCGCAGACGTCAACGACGAGGCCAACGACGACGAGAACGACAACGACGTCAACGACAACGACGTCAACGACGAGGAGAACGACGTCGAGATCGTCCAGACGGTGTCGTACGGCGAAGCGAGCGGCTACGTGTCGCTGCGCGCCGGTGACGCCGTGGAGGTCCGGACCGAAGACGGCGAGGCCGTGATCCTCGACCTGGCAGGCCAGGGTCTCCAGCCCGGCATGCTGCACACGATCTTCGTGACGGGCACGCCCGTCGAGCCGGTGCCGATCGACGTCGTCGTGGCATCGACCCAGCCGGCCGAGATCGAGGAAGCCGAGGAGAACGACGAAGCCGTCGCCGAGCCCGAAGAGGTGAACGGCGAGCCTGTGGCCGAGGCCGAGGAAGACGCGAACGGCGAGCCGGTGGCCGAGGAAGAAGCGAACGGCGAGGCCGTCGCCGTGACCGACCCCGAGCGCGACGACGTCGCCGAGACCGACGAGCACGCGATGGTGCGCTTCGTGCACGCGGCGCCCAACGCCGACATCGACCAGGTCCTCCTGGTGGGTGACGACGATGCCGCGGCGGGCCTCACGATCGACGCGTTCGATCGGACGGCGTACGCCGAGATGACCGACTACGTGGCGATCCCCGCCGGCTCCTACGAGATCACCATGGTGCTCGCGGCGCCCGAGAACGGTGAGGCGGCCGACGAGGCCGGGGCCGAGGCCGAGGTGGCGCCGGTCGTGCCGGCCGAGACCATCGACGCCAGCAGCGGCGAGTACTACACGATCACGCTCATGGGCCTCATGGTGCCGGAGCGCGTCGGCGAAGCCGAAGAGCAGGCCGACGCCACCGACGAGGGATTCATCGCCTGGCTCGAGGGCCTCTTCGCCGACGAGAACGACGATCGCGGCGAGCTCGAGCTCCGCGTGATGGTGCTCGACGACGAGGCGACCACCGTGCTCGAGGGGGGAGAGGTCCGCGTGCGCGTCGTGCAC
>NZ_JBLRWX010000213.1:0-1673 GCF_047921035.1 Natronococcus sp. | reverse complement strand
CTGTCGGCGGGGCGATGTGGTCGACGTAGCTCTCGACGTCCGGCTCGCGGACGCGGACGCGAACCGCGATCTCGCCGAGTTCGTCGGGTTCGCCGACCGAGAAGTTGACCCGGTCCTCGAACGCCGCCTGCTTTTTCAGCGCGAACGAGAAGGCGTCGCCCTCGCGGTTCCCGAAGAACTCCCCCCGGGCGGTGTCGAGGATCTCCTGGCGGTGGAGCAGTTCCGAGAAGTGATCCAGCGAGTGGGCTTCGCCCCTGATCTCGCCGAACTCCTCCTCGAGGTCGGCGTTCGGAAAGACGTTCGTGACGGCGTCGGCGACGCGGCTCGTTACCTCGGTGTCGTACACCGGTGCGGTGATCTCGACGTCGACGCTGTAGATCTCGGTCATGGGTGTCGGGCTTCGGTTTCGGAGTCGTCGGTTTCGGCGGTTCGCTCGCGGACGATCGTTCGGATCCGTTCGTGGAACGCCTCGAGCGAGTCGGTGTTCTCGATGACGACGTCGGCGCGGTCCATCGCGTCGTCCATCCCGAACCCGCGCTCGCGCTCGTCGCGTTTCTCGAGGGGTTCGCCGCCGTCGTTGGCGCTGGCGTCCCGTCCGCGCGCGTCGATGCGTTCGGCTCGCACGTCGAAGGGGGCTTCGATGCTGACGAGCGTAAACGCCTCGCCGAACCGTTCCTCGAAGGTGTCGACCTCGACGCCCGACCGGATCCCGTCGACCAGCACGGCGTCGTGATCCTCGAGGCGGTCGTCGATCATCGGCAGCGAGCGCTCGGCGATCGCCGCCGGACCGTTCTCCTCGCGCAGCGCCTGGGCGACGCCCCCGTGGTCTTTCGCGGGATCTAACCCGCGGTCGGCCGTCTCCTGGCGGACGACGTCGCCCATCGTCACGACGGGGATCCCTTCCTCGCGCGCGACGGTGGCGGCCTCGCCCTTGCCGCTTCCGGGCAGTCCCACCGTTCCGATGACGTGCATCGAGCGAACGTACCGTCGAGACGTGCATAAGGGCTGTGTTCGCTGCGAGCGACGACCGGCGTTCGCCACTCGACCGCAGGCGTCGACCCCGGTTGCTGTGAAACAACCTCATTATGAACCGGTGTAGGTCTCCCACTACACCCCTATCTGACGGGACCACAGGACTCCTCGGCGGGAAACCGCGGTTCTTGGGGCGGCCAGCGAAGCCGGAACGCGGACTGTCCGTGCTTTCAGTTGCGAAACAGCGGGCGTGTTCGCAACCGTTTATCGGTCACCTCAGAATTCATTTAAATCGAGACCAACCGTCGAAACGGAGTGTACCCGTTATTTACCAGCCCGGTTTCTGGGGTAGATGCGTACTATGGCAAAACTCGATAGACGGAAATTCACGATGGCGGTCGGTGCTGGTATGGTTGCGGCAATCGCTGGCTGTGCCGACGACGAAGAGGACGACGACCTCGAAGACGATCCCGAAGAGAACGGGATGGACGACGAGAACGGCATGGACGACGAAAATGGCATGGACGAGGAGGACGACGACCTCGAAGACGACGACGATGCCATGGACGACGAGGATGACGACCTCGAGGACGACGAGGAGAACGGCATGGACGACGAGGACGACGACCTCGAGGACGACGAAAATGGCATGGACGACGAGGATGACGACCTCGGCGACGACGAGGATGACGACCTCGGCG
>NZ_JBLRWX010000212.1:0-1682 GCF_047921035.1 Natronococcus sp. | reverse complement strand
ATCACGGGCGGCAAATGGACCACCTACCGCAAGATGGCCGAAGACGTGATCGACCACGCCGAGATGGTGGCGGGCGTGGAAAACCGCCGCTGCCACACCGAGGCGCTGCAAGTGCACGGTTGGACGCGGGAGGACATCGCCGAGTCGCACCTGCGGGGTTACGGCCGTGACGCGACGCGCATCCGCGCCTTGGCGCGAGCCGACGAGGCGCTCGCGGAGCCGGCGGGCGTAGGCGTCCGCGTCGTCGACCGCCGGGGCCGTCGCCGTCTCGGGCGCGGTCTCCGCGAGGTACTCGCGGTTGAGGTCGACGACGGTCCGTCCGTCTGGATACGCGTCCCGGACCTCGCCGGCGTCGGTACACCGGAGCCGTTCCGGGTCCTCGGTCGCGGGATTGCCCGTCTCGAACGTCGGCGCCTCGCCGAGCAGGTGGCGCCGGAACCAGTTGACCGTCGCCTCGCGCAGCTCCGGGCCGAAGCCGTGGGTCGAGTCGGCGACGGTCAACTCGAGCGCGTCGCCCGCATCGTACAGGTCGTACACGCTCGAGGCACGCTCGTAGGACCGGTGTGTCCCCTCGATACAGAGGAAATCCGATTGCGCGGCCCCGATCAGCGCCGGTTTGGGCGCGAACGCGAGCAGGAAGTCGTCGTACCGGGGCCCGCGATCGATCGCGCGGTGGACGATCTGCTCGCCGTCCTGTCCCTGGCCCGTTCGCATGTACGCCTCCTTCGAGGTAATGAAACAGCACGGCGCGGCGGCGGCGATCCGGTCGTCGGCCAACATGAGGTAGCTGGTCTGCATCCCGCCCCCGGAGTTGCCGGTGACCCCGAGGCGGTCGGGATCGACCTCCGGGCGGGACTCGAGGTAGTCGAGCGCGCGGATCCCGTCCCAGACGAAATAGCGCGCCAGATTCCCTCCCGCGAACATGCACTGCCGGGCGAGGTAGGTGTGCTCGAGCGTGTTCGTCCGCGGGTAGTCTCTCGAGTCGTCCGAGATCGGGATCGCGCCCGTCTCGGGGTCGTAGAACTGGTGGCGCTCGCCCTGCCCGATCGGGTCCATCGCGAGGACGACGAACCCGTTGCGCGCGAGGTCGATACACCCCTGCTGGTAGCCGTCGGCGGTCTTCGCGGTGGCTGCGTGGCCACAGACGAACAGCACCGCGGGGCGAGGGTCGTCGGCGGACGCGCCCTCGGGAACGTAGACGTTCGTCGTCACGTGGAAGTCCGGCAGGCTCTCGAAGAGCACCGTCTCGACCGCGTAGCCGTCGTACTCGAGGCGGTCGGTCCGGGTCGCGTTCAGGTCCGCCCGCTCGTCGGGCAGGCCGCCGAGCGCCTCGAGGAAATCCTCGCGGACGCGTTCGCGGTGCTCCTCGGCCGCTTCGATCGAGTCGATCGCCTCCCGTCGCTCGTCGCCGCGCTCGAGCTGGGGCTCCGCCAGCCGTCGGAGGTATCGCGGCAGCTGGTTCTCTACGTCGTAGTAGCCGTCGACGTTCTCGTCGAACTGTCGCATTGAACGGTCCGATACTAGCCGCAGGACGGATTATAACTTCGGGTTAGCGCGGCAGAGATCGGGTCCCGTACTCGTCGAACCGCTCGAGACAGGGGAACTACGTCTCAGTTCGGTCCGACCATTCTTCCTGCGGTGGCGTGCGCTGTCGACCGGCCGAGTGCGAACGAGGGCGGTCG
>NZ_JBLRWX010000211.1:0-1698 GCF_047921035.1 Natronococcus sp. | reverse complement strand
AGAAATTGGATATGAAGTATTATCAGAACTTGGACCGATACAATCAGATCTTATAACGAAAATAAGAGGGCTAAATATGGCCCTCCTTGATTATCTGGGCAAGTATAATGAGGGTTCCACCCTCGCAAAGATTGGTCTTTCTCAACCCCCCACAGGCGCCGCCGACTCCATCCTCACCGACACCGCCGAAGACCGCGAGAACCTGCGGATCGGCGACGTCGAGGTCGTCCGCGAGTCCCCGACGTCCCTCGAGATCCGACTCACCGCCCGGTACAAACCCGAGGACGAAGACGACGAGGAGTTCGAGACCGACCGCTGGGGGTACACCGAAACCGAGTTCGAACCCGCGCTGCGGATTTCGGACCTCACGGAGACCGAGGCCGACCTGCTCGAGGCGTTCGTCCCCGTCGCCGTCGACGAGGCCGGCGGGTTCGCGAACTTCCGCGAGACCGCCACCAAGACCAACTCGCTCGTGGATCGTCTGCGGGCGCTGACCCTGCCCGCCGTCGACGACGTTCGCGAGGGGCTCGAGAGCTACCTCGAGACGAAGGCGCGGGCGGAGGAACTCGAGGCAAAGATCGAGACGACCGACGAGTTGATCGACGAGATCGTCTACGAGCTGTACGGGCTGACCGACGAGGAAATTGCGATCGTCGAGGAGACGGTCGACGATGACTGACGAGAACTCGAACGGGACACTTCACCGGGACGAGTTTCTGGCCGAGCGCGTTCGCCAGCAACTCGAGGTCTTCCCCGAGAAGTTTCGGGAGCTGGGTGAGGGCGGAGAACTGCGGAAACTCTGCCGCGAGCCGACGACGCTGTCCGGGCCGAAAGTCAATCAGGCACCCGAAGATTTCACGGAGCAGTATCTCATCGAACCGGTGCTTCATGGACTCGGCTACTGGAACCCGATCTCGGACCGATACTCCGGAACCGGCCCGCATTTCGTCCGCCGCCCGAGCACCTATCGAAACGTCGAGATCAAGCGACCCGACTACCTGCTCAAGAACGTCTCCCCGCGGCTCGTTTGCCTCCTCGAGGCGAAAGCAGCGAACGAGGAACAGGCGACGGGCGACAAACGACGTGCCACTGCTGATATCGAGGAGTACGTCGAGTCGAACACGTTCGCGAAGTACCTCGAGACGCTCGAGAAACGCTATCTCGTCGCGATCGGCACGGACGGTCTTCGCTGGGTGCTCTGGGCGAAAGACGTCCGTACCGGAGAAACGAAACGGGATCTCGCTACTGTCGATCTCTCGGACGCGATCAAATCCGTGGCAAAACGAAACGACGTCATCGAAGGTGAGCCAGCGCAATCTACGAGTGAGATACGGCAGTTCGCTGCCGAGGAATTCCTTCCGAGCTTCGCTGCACATTCCGTCGACGAGTTCGTTTCAAATTCGTTCAACGATTGAGGAATTGCAACCAAAGACGGTCGAACTCTCTGCACCCCTGAACTCGCTTTCCCAGTCCGCAGCCGAAACGCTTACTCTCGTTCCCACTCTTTGTGGGACCATGCCGACGGTAGACTCGAAAGGACGGATCGTCCTCCCGAAGGAGGTCCGAGAGCGGTTCGACATCGAGCCCGGAACCGAGGTGAAGGTTAGCACCGAGGACGGGAGGGTAGTCGTCGAACCCGAGGCCGATCCGGAGGTCGTCCTCGAGCGACTGGAGTCGCTTGTCGAGGATGCCGCGGCC
>NZ_JBLRWX010000210.1:0-1719 GCF_047921035.1 Natronococcus sp. | reverse complement strand
CCGAGACGCGCGACAGCGCGTCTCTCTGCGGAACGACGATCGAAGCGCGAGCGTAGCGAGCGGTGAGTGAGTCGTCTACACGTAACGCGAGTTTCAGACGAAATCCTCGGTAACAAAACTATTCGACTATCTACTGATAACAAAACGTAACAGAATCCACAATTGATAAGTAACCGCCATTCGACTCTCCGGACGACTATGTCCCGCGTCATCAAGATCCTGATCGCCACGTTCGTCATCGCGCTCGTCTGGAAAGTCGCCTTCGGCGGCTCCTCGGACGTCGAGTACGAGTACGAGCCGGACCGGTAGTCGATCCGAACGGCTTACGGCGGCGTAGCCGTACACCGTTCGTATGTACGGCGTCGTCACCCGAAACGAGGACGAGGTACGGTGGCCGGAGTTCGACCGCGGCTTCTACGAGGTCAAAGACGTCACCGGGCGGTCTGCCGAACCGATCGCCGACGCGGTGAACATGGTCTCGTGTTTCGGCGACAACGCCGCGGCCGACGCCGATCCGTCGCTGGTCGCGGTCGACGACCTGGGGCGGCCCGCCACGCGGGACCGGAAGTACTTCGACTGGGCGTACGTCTGTCCCTCCCGCGAGGACTACCGCGAGGGACTGTTCGAGATCATCGACGACTGCGCCGCGGCCAACGCGGACGTCCGCCTCGACGACATCGGCTTCCCCCGGGAGGAGTACTGTCGCTGCGGAATCTGTGAGCAGAACTTCGAAGAGAGCGAGTACGACGACCGCCTCGAGTGGCGCGCCAGCGTCATCACCGAGTTCGTCGCGGAGGCCGTCGAGCACGTTCCGGGGCGGGTCTACATGACGCTGTACCCCGATCCCTACCCCGGTCACCTCTACGAACGGGCCGGGATCGACCTCGAGGCCCTCGAGGAGTACGTCGACGAGTTCGTCGTGCCGCTGTACGACACGGCCTACGAGACGACCTACTGGCTCGAGACGATCGCGAAGGGGTTCGAGAGCGCGCTCGAGACGCCGTTTAGCATCGAGCTCTACGCGGTCAACGTCGACGTCGACAACCTGATCCACGCGACGGAGGTCGCCGAAGCGTACGGGACGGACGTCTTCTTCGGCTACCAGGCGTCGAACGCCCGGGCCGCGTTGCGCCGCCGCCGGGCCGACGAGCGCGACGGGGTCTCCCACGGCGACCCCGACGGTGCCTGAGAAGGGTCTGGGTCCCTCGATCCGGCGTCGGAGACCGGCGTTCGGTCACGCCGCTGCACAGTGGTGACAATTGACGTACAACTTTTGGTCCTCGGGATCGAACTCGAGTCCGTGTACGAGCGCATCCTGTTTCCGACCGACGTCGGCGACCCCCCGGAGCGGGCGCTCGAGACCGCGCTCGACCTCGCCGAGCGCTACGACGCGGAGTTGCACGTCCTCACCGTCGTCGACACGACGAGAGTCTCGACTGACGTCGAAACGGGACCCGCGCTCGAGCAGGCCGAGCGCACGGGGTCGACGGTCGTCGAGGGGCTCGTCGAGCGACTCCGCGAGCGAGGCCACGAACGAGTCGTCGGCGCGGTCGTCCACGGCCGTCCCCACAGCGGCATCCTCTCCTATACCGAGAACCACGACGTCGATCTGATCGTGATGGGAACGCACGGACGGACGGGGCTGGACCGATACCTGGTCGGCAGCGTCACCGAAAAAGTTGTTCGGCTCTCGGACGTTCCGGTGTTGACGGTTCGACA
>NZ_JBLRWX010000209.1:0-1768 GCF_047921035.1 Natronococcus sp. | reverse complement strand
CGCGTTGAAGTACGCGTGCGCCATCAGCGCGTAGGCCGCTGGGAACGTAACGCCGGACCGCACTTCAAAGAGGTCGTCGGCAGCGCGGGCCAGTCCATCGGTCGCCCCCTCGGTTCCCATGTTACTCATCCGTTCCATTCCGCCAGCCACGACGACATCCGACTCGCCGCTTCGAACAGCCCGGACCGCGTCACGGACTGCCAGCCCGCTCGAGGCGCACGCGCTCTCGACGCGTCTCGACGGCGCGGTCGTACCCAGCGCTTCGGCAGCGAGCGGTCCCTGATGACCCTGTCGCTCCGACAGCGATCCGAGGAAGTTGCCGTAGAACACCTCGTCGATGTCGTCGGGATCGATTCCGGCGTCCGAGAGTGCGGAGAGCCCGGCCTCTGCGAACAGTTCCCGCCCCGATCGATTGGGGAACGATCCGAACGGAGTCGTGCCTGATCCGGCGATGAATGCCTTCGACATTAGCTACCGTGTCACTATTAGGCGAACTGGGATATGTGTATCGTCTGGGAGCGGCAGTCAAAGGACGGCGAACAGCCGGCACACTTATCATCGTCGTCGAAGCAGGAACCGGTGATGTCTATAGAGCGGATCGACCGCGTCGGCGTCGTCGGCGCGGGTACGATGGGTAATGGTATCGCACAAGTGGCCGCTACACACGGATACGACGTCGTGATGCGGGACATCAAGGAGGAGTTCGTCGAGAGCGGCTTCGAGAACATCGACGATAGCCTCGATCGACTCGCGAACCGAGACGCGCTCGAGGAGGGTCCCGAGGCGATCCGCGACCGGATCGAGGGGACGACTACACTCGAAGACCTTGAGGACTGTGACCTCGTCGTTGAGGCCGCACTCGAGGACCTCGAGGTCAAACGGGACATCTTCGACGACCTCGAGGACGTGTGTGACGACGATGCCGTGCTGGCGACGAACACGAGCACGCTCTCGATCACCTCGATTGCCGCGAACCTCAAGCGCCCCGAGCGCGTGATCGGTCTGCACTTCATGAATCCTGTACCGATCATGGAGGGCGTCGAGGTCGTTGTCGGTGAGAAGACGACGGACAACGCCGTCGACCTTGCACACGAGGTAGCCGAGGATCTCGAGAAGACGACGTGGCAGTCCGACGACAAACCGGGCTTCGTCACGAACCGGATCCTGATGCCATGGATCAACGAGGGCATTCGAGCCTACGACGAGGGCGTCGCGACGAAGGAGGACATCGACGCCGGCATGGAACTCGGGACAAACGTCCCGATGGGACCGCTCACGCTGGCGGATCACATCGGCCTCGATATCTGTCTGCATGCCTCCGAGACGTTACACGAGGAACTCGGCGATCGGTACAAACCTGCGTATCTGCTCAAGCGGAAGGTCGAGACTGGCGATCTCGGGAAAAAGACCGGGAAAGGGTTCTACGAGCACGACTGAGATCGTAAGAAGCGACTGTCAGCGGTGTTTTACCGCTTGAGGTGTCGAGCGATGATCTTCTGCTGAATCTCGGAGGTCCCCTCGTAGATCGTCGTAATCTTAGCGTCGCGGTAGTAGCGTTCGACGTCGAAATCCTTTGTATAGCCGTAGCCGCCGTGAATCTGGACCGCTTCATTCGCTACGTCAACCGCCGTCTCGCTCGCAAAGTACTTCGCCATGGCTGCCGCCTTCGGATCGACGCCGTCGCCGTTCTTTCTCGCTGCGTCTCGAGTGAGTAACCGGGCTGCCTGTACGTTCGTCTGCATATCGGCAAGCTTGTGACCGATGGCCT
>NZ_JBLRWX010000208.1:0-1826 GCF_047921035.1 Natronococcus sp. | reverse complement strand
CACCCGTCGGGGTTGATGTAGACGTAGACGATCGCGATGTCGTCGAGCAACGGGTTGAACTCCTCGCTCTCGCCCTTGGCGGCGCTCTCGAGGATGCGGCTGCCGGCCTCGACGCCGGCGCGTTCGTTGCCGTGGATGCCGACGATGAACACGGCTTTTTCCTTCTCGGCGAACGCCTCGCGGTCCTGGACGTCGTTCGTGAGTTCAGCGACGTAGATGTCGCGCGGGTCGGAGTCCTCGCTCGTGAAGACGTTCTCCCAGCCCGGCCCCTGGCCGATCCGCTCGAGGTTGACCATGTCGGGGTACTCGGCCTCGAGGTGTTCGAGGGCCTGGCCGGTTTCGCCGTGGGCGGTCCAATCGCGGGCGTCCTCGACGCGCGGGAAGACGTCGTACTCCTCGATGTACTCCGGAAAGACCTCGTAGTCGCCGTAGGGCTCCTCGAGCTTCCAGAACGGGTTCGCGCCGGGCGAGTACTCGACGAACGAGATGCCGTCGAAGTCGTCGAGCGCATCGGCGAGTTCCGCCTCGGTGAGATAGGCGTGTGCGGCCGGGGTAGGGGTCTCGCGATAGACGACCGTCGTCGCGCGGTCGTCCTCGTCGATATCCCAGTCGGGGTCGCCGAACTCGTCGTAGAACGCGGCTACCGACTCCGCGTCCTCGAACTCGAGGACGAGCGTCGCCGCGTAGTCGTCGGGCGTCGCGTTGACGACGAACTCCGCGAGGTCGGTGACCCGGTCGTCGTCGACCTGTGCGGAGGCCGCACCCGGTAGCGTCAGCGCCGCGCCGGTCGCCGCTGCGACGCTCAGGAACGTTCGTCGATCGATAGTCGTGCCCTCGAAGTCGCGGTCCTCGAGCGCGTCGGCGTCGTCGTAGGTGTAGCGGTCAGGATCGCTCGATTCGGCTCGGTCGTGATGGTGGTGTCCACTGCTCATGGGTGGTGTGGGTCAGATCCACATGGGTTGAGGGGGGATACTGTCACAAAGCCATGACCGAGTTTCTCACTAATGTTTGTCTGACGGACTCTTTATTATCTAGATGAGGGCTGAAAACGAGGCGTCGTCGTCACGCGAATCGGTTCCTCGCTGGAGGCGGCTTCGAACCGGTCGGGGCGTGTGGACGACTCGAACGGAGTCTCAGAGGAGAGTCACTGCACGGACGGAACCCCGTTCGTCGACGAGCCGGAGACGCCACGACAGCGCTCGTGGCGCGGTCGACTGATCGGTCGCGAGATTCGTTTCTCGAGCGGTGACCGACCACCGGTCCGGTGACAGCTGGTGTCCTCGGACGGCCCAGTCGGGGCCGTCTCGAGCGGTGACCGACGACGACCGATCGAGGACGGTCCCACGGCTACTCGTCCCTGCGAACGTGGCGGGCGCGTCGCGGTGGTGGTGCGTTGGGAGCGTGTGTGTGCTCGCTCGAGCGTGTGCGTTCGGTGGTGCGGGTGTGTTCTCGAGGTGGGGTTAGCTTGTTCCGTGGACGTCGGCCGTCTCCGGCGTCGTGGCGGGGTCGCCGGGGACGTCGGCGTCGGTCGGCAGGACGAGCCGTCGTTCGGTGTAGGAAAGGCCGTTCTTGCGCTGGGAGGTTCTGTGGACCGCGAGGCGATTCTTGGAGAGCTCGAGGACCGCGTCGATCGTCCTCGAGACTAACTTTTTGGCGTAGCTGTCGCTGATGCCGTTTTCCTGCCGGCGGATCCAGTGTTTCAGGTCGCTCGCGGCGACGTAGGCTTGGACGTTCTTGCAGCCGTCCGTCCAGGGATCGTCGCCGACCCTCGGGTCGGTGCGGGCCTTCCAGAGCTTCGCGGCCAGTCTGGTCGGGAGGGCGTTGGT
>NZ_JBLRWX010000207.1:0-1900 GCF_047921035.1 Natronococcus sp. | reverse complement strand
ATCGTCGTGACCGGTATCGCAGTCGATACTGACCGCTGTCGACGTCCTGCTATCGAACCACTGTCGCGGTCGGTGTGCAAAACCCGCAGACAGTTCGGCACGTCCGAGCAGCAGATTGCCGCTATACCGACGCTTATTTGCGTTTCTCCGGGTAGTTCGGATATGACCGTACTCGTCACCGGGGCAACGGGTGGAATCGGAAGTTGGACGATCGACCGACTCGCCGACGAAGGACACGATGTCGTCGGCGTCGACGTGGAACGACCACCGGGAACGCGAGTGAACGCACAGTTTTACGCAGCTGACCTGACCGACCAGGGCCAGACCTGGGAGCTCGTCCAGACCGTCCGGCCAGACACAGTGGTCCACTGCGCCTCGATTCCGTATATGGGGGTCAAACCTGGCACCGAGACGTTCCGGAACAATGTCATGTGTACGTACAATACGCTGGTTGCAGCAGGAACGGTCGAGGCCGACGTGGTCTGGACCTCGAGTGAAAGCATCTACGGGACGCCGTTCGCACAGGAGGTGTGGCTCCCTGATTACTTCCCGATCGACGAGTCCCACCCGTACCGGCCCGAAGACGCCTACGGACTATCGAAGGTCGTCGGCGAACAGATCGCACAAATGGCCGTTCGGCGGTACGGGATCTCGGTCGTCTCCGTGCGTCCGTCCTGGGTGAACTATCCTGGTCGGTACGACACGACGGCGATCCGCGAGTCGTTCGATCCCACGACGGCCGACCGATCGGGAAATTTCTGGTCGTACGTCGACATCCGCGACCTCGGCTCGTTCATCCAGACGGCGATAGACGCGGACGTTGACGGCCACGAACCGTATCTCGCGGTCGCCGAGGACAACTACCTCGGCCGGCGGACCGCCGACACTATCGAGACAGTGTTCGGCGACCTGCCGTCTGAGTGTGCGCTTTCCGGCGAAGAATCCGTATATACGACGGAGAAGGCGCGTACCGAACTCGGCTGGCAGCCCGAACACACCTGGCGCACCGCCGAGGACGACGAGGTTCCGGGACCGAGTTTCCTCTGAGCCGGCGTCTCCCGACGCGTTTGCGGTCCGATCATCAGATGGGTCGGGAAAGTCGACCCCGCTGCACCAGTTCTCAGTCCCAGGGCCACACGCCGGTGAGTCGCATCCCTTCGGCGTGGCCCTCGTCGATCGCTCTCTGGCGAACCGCGTCGGGGGAGCGTCGATCCACCTCCCTGTCCGCTTCGGCCAGTTTACAGACCGCAGCTGCAACCGAAACTGCGAGTGCCCGGAGGTCGCGTCGGTCGACCTTATCGAGGGTATCGGCGTGCGTGTGTCCCCACCCCCTGAGGGCGTCGCTTTCGGCTTTCGAAGACACCATCGCGCCCGGCACACCGCGGTAGACGAACGGCCACTGATCGCCCCAGGGAACCAGACCGCCGTCGCGCTCGATTGGCACGCCCAGCTCGTCGCTCACCTCCCGGAACGTGGCGTCGATGGCGTCGATGCCGTGAGTCGAGACGACCGGATCTCGCGACGAGCCGATCCCGTCGAGGTTGATCACCGTCTTTATCGTCTCCGGATCGGTGTCCGCGGTCCACGCCTCGCTTCCCAGGAGGTGGAGTTCCTCCGCGCCGAAGGTGACGAACCGAACCCGCGTCTCGAGGGATTCCTCCATGGTCGCCAGCAACCGCGCCACTTCGGCGACGGCCGCACAGCCGGCGGCGTTGTCGGTCGCCCCTTCGGAGATGTCGTGTGCGTCGTGATGTGCCGTCACGAGAACTTCGCGCTCCATATCGGGTCCGAGGGTCGCCGTGACCGACTGCGAGGTCATGCGTTCGTTCTCACAGTCGACGTTGAGAGTGGCGGTCGTCCGTTCACGCTTGCAGGCGCGAACGAGCCGCGCACCCAGTTC
>NZ_JBLRWX010000206.1:0-1903 GCF_047921035.1 Natronococcus sp. | reverse complement strand
GATCAGGTCAAGCTGTACGGCGACGCGGTCCGCTGGTACGCCGAGCTTCCCGATCCCGAGGCCGACGAGCGGAAGGTCCGGAGTCTGCGGACGACCGCCGCCCGCGCGCTCGCGGAGACGATCGGCACGCCCGCCGGACCGGTTCACCTGAACTGCCCGTTCCGAAAGCCCCTCGAGCCGACCGAGACCGACGCGGTCCCCGACTCGTTCGGCGAGACGCTCGCGGGGAAGGGGCGGACGGGTGCGTTCGTCGAGACCGAACGGGGTCGACCGACGCTCGAGCCCTCGAGCGACGCGGTCGGCGACCTCGCGGACGCGCTCGCAGCGGCCGACCGACCCTTGATCGTGGCGGGTCCCGCCGACCCCGTCGACCTCGCGGCGCTCGAGCCTGCGACGGTCCTCACACTCGCCGACCGCGTCGGCGCCCCGGTGCTCGCCGATGTCCTCTCGGGACTGCGGTTCGGCGAGGGCGTCGCCGACGGACCCGTCTACGGGGGATACGACGTCTACGCCGACCTCTTCCCGGAGCCCGACGTCGTCGTCCGGGTCGGGGCCTCGCCGACCTCGAAACCGCTTCGACGGGCCCTCGAGGCCGCTGACGCCGACCAGTACCTGATCGATCCCGCCGGAGAGTGGCGCGAGGCGACCTTCACCGCGACCGACCTGCTGGCCGCGACGCCGGAGTCGACCCTCGAGGGCGTTCTCGAACGCCTCGAGGGACTCGGCAAGGACGTCGGTACCGACGACGAGTGGCTCGAGCGGTTCGACCGGGCCGAACGCGCCCACTGGGAGATTCTCGAGGGTGCCCTCGAGGCCGACGCGCTCGAGCACACTCCCTTCGAGGGGGCCATCCTCGCGACCGCGTTCGCCGAGGCGCCCGATCCCGCGACGATAGTCGTCGCGAACAGCATGCCGATCCGGGACGCGGATCGGTTCGCCCGGCCCCGAGAGGCCAACCTCACCGTGCTCGGAAACCGCGGCGCCAGCGGCATCGACGGCACCACGAGTACGGCACTCGGCGCCGGCAGCGCGACGGACGATCCGCTCGTGTTCGTCACCGGTGACCTCTCCTTCTACCACGACTCGAACGGGCTGCTGGCCGTCGACCGCTGCAGCGTCGACGCGACGATCGTCCTGCTGGACAACGACGGCGGCGGCATCTTCCACAAGCTGCCGATCGCCGACTTCGAGCCGCCGTTTACCGACCAGTTCGAGACGCCCCACGGCCTCGAGTTCGATCCCCTCGCAGAGCTGTACGGCCTCGAGTTCGAGCGCGTCGAACCCGCGGCGTTCGCGGACGCCTATCGGCGGTCGCTCGAGCGCGAGGGAACGCAGGTGCTCGCCCTCGAGTTCGATTCGGCGGCGAACCACCGGCGTCGAGAGGAGTTGGCGGCGCGGCTCGAGGCCGCGGTCACGACCGACTGAGCTTCGACGTGTGGTCGAAGCGAATCGAATACATCGTATTCCGGTATACCGATCCGGCTGATCTGATGATGGCTATGTGGAATATAATTGCTTGATCCATAACGGTCCTTAACGAATCAGAATGTGCGAGTTATTGATCGAAGATCTCCAGAAAAGGTGGGAGAACTGTTTACGCTACGCTCTTACCTGTACTTCTTGCGGTTAAACGGCGCGCTATCTTCTTGGATAGCCTAGTAGCGTCATGAATACAGGTTCCTATCAGAGTCACACGCCGAAACTCGACATCCGTCGGTTTCTTGCTCCCCTCAGGGACGCGTTCAGCAGGCGGTCGTGCCACTCCAGCATGTCGAACTCCGAATCACCGATCATCCAGCGTGGCGTTTTCGACGGCGAGTGCGTCACGTGTGACCCGCATCCCCGTCTCCTGATCGAGTTTCTCTAATTCTCGAAAAAGATTCGAAAGCGAGAGACCAGAAAG
>NZ_JBLRWX010000205.1:0-1944 GCF_047921035.1 Natronococcus sp. | reverse complement strand
AGACGAAGCCGCTCGCGTCCTCGTAGGAGAGGACCGAGCCCTCGACGCTTCCGCCGAGGTAGGTGTCGAGGTAGGTCGTCGCGCCGCCGAGGTCTGCGCTCGCTCCCGCGGGGCGGGGGGACGGCTCGACGATCGGGAGCGGCGCGACGGGGAGCGGCTCGGCCATGCTCGGAGGCTACTCGCTCGGGGGTCGGCTCGCGGAGGCGACCTCGACGACGACACGGTCGATCTTCGCGATCGGCGCAATCGTTCCGGCGAAGGTCACAAGCTCCGGGCCGATCACGAGGTCGCCGTCGGCGAGGAGGCGCTCGCGGGCTGCGCGGTCGTCGAAGAGCTCGTAGTCCTCTCCGTGAAAGGTTCGCTCGCCTGCCTCGACGGGTTCGGGGCGGTCGTCGCGGACGAAGAGGACGCGGACGGTGTGCTGCGTGGTCATGCTCTTACCTCCGGTTAGGCGGCGCGCGCCCAGGACGAGATCCAGTCGATCTCGACGGTGTCGGTCGAAGGCTTCGCGTAGGTCGCGGGGGAGTCGAAGAGGCACACGAAGCCGCGGGACTGTGTACGGGTCATAACGAAGCCGTACCACGTCGAGCCGCCGTAGGTTGCGGCGGGCACGGTCGCCTTCTTCGTCCGGGTGTAGGTTCCCGCCGTGTATGCCTGCGCGGAGAATTGAGGCGCGGCGGAACTCGACGCCGTCCCGAGCGTCGTGTTCCGGTTATACGTCGTCGCCGAAATCACGGGGAGGCAGATCGTCGTCCGGTACGGTTCCCAGGCTTCAAAAAGATCGACGATGAAGCCGCTGTCGGCCATCGGGCCGAAGGTGCAGTCGTACGGGGTCGTCGAGACGAGGGTGTTCGTCGCGTCGTATTGCTCGAGGTCGAACTCGAAGAACGTGCCCGCGACCGGCGCGGGGATCTCGCCGAAAAGCGTGTGCGTCAGAATGAGCGCCTTACCGTTGAGGAGGGAGATCGTTACGGGGTCGCCGACCTCGTCGCGGAAGAGCTCCCGGATTAGGCAGGTGCTGTCGTTTGTCGCGCCGAGCCCGAACTCCGTGAGGTTCCGGTCCGCCGTGAGCGTCACCTGACGCGGGAGGACGCTCTCGATCCGCATGACGTTCGCGTCCGTGTCGATCGTTCCGGTGTTCGTCGGTCCCGCGGTCCCGGCGTAGAGCCGCTGCACTTCGTTGACGAGAGCGCCGTCGGTGACGGCGGGCGCCGTGCTTCCCGTTCCGACCAAGAAGTTACGCCGCAGGTGATAGGACCAGACTCCGAGCGACGTTCCGACGCCGTCCATAAAGCCGTTGAGGAGGAGGTTCGGCTGCTCGACGCCGTCGGCCGGGCCGATCGGGAAGCCGCCGGGTCCGCGGGGGATCTCGGGGACGCCGCGCTCGTCGAGGACTTGCCAGCGGACGCGGCCGCGGAGCCCGACGTGAGCGCGCGGGAGGATCAGGCCGGCGGGGGTGCGGCGTTCATACGGTCGTTGCACGGATCGTACCTCCGAAGGTGACGCCGAGCTCGAGCGGCGCTTCCGCTTGAGCCGTGAGGACGGTTTGCACGCGGGCGGCGACGAGATCTCCGAAGGCGATCCCGACGTCGAGACCCTCCGGCTCGGGAGCGCGCGTCGCGGTCTGCCCGACGACGACGACCGCGTCGCCGAACGCTACGCCGACCTCGAGACCTTCGGGCTCGGCGGAGTAGTAGCCGACGTCGCCGACGGCGCGGACGGCGTCGCCGAAGGCTACGCCGAGGTCGAGACCGTCGATCTCTTCCGCGAAGAAGGTCTGCTGGATCGCCGCGACGGAGTCGCCGAAGGCGCCGTCGACCTCGAGCGTCTCGCGTGCCGGGATCGGGTAGAGGTCGGAGAGGAGCCCGACGCGGACGCCGTCGACCTCGAGCGGTGGACCTCCCTGCCGCGGGACTACCCCCGGTTGCGCGACCAGGCGCTCGC
>NZ_JBLRWX010000204.1:0-1964 GCF_047921035.1 Natronococcus sp. | reverse complement strand
CAAGTCGTGTCGTAGACCGGCAAATATCCCACCTGCGGTACGGGAAGCCCCGGCGTTTACGCCGGGGAGGATGTCACAGCGAGCGAAGCGAGCCACGTACAGACTAAAGTATTACGAACGGTATTACTACGTATGAGCAAGTCCACGCGTATCACGGAGAAAGGACAGACGACGATTCCCAAGGAGCTCCGGGAGAAGTACGACCTGGAACCCGGTGACGAGGTCGTCTGGGTGGATACCGACGAGGGGATCGTCGTGAAAAAGCGAACTCGCACCGGCGGACGCGGATTGCTCGTCCCCGACGAGACGTCAGCGGAGAAACGCGAGGAGATCGCCGACGAGTTGAACCAGCGCCTCCGCGACCGCCGGGACCGAAACTACGAGGAGGCGTAGATGGCAACGTACACCGCCGACGCCGTGGCGTTGTTGACCTACCTCGTCGATGCCCTTCCGCAACGAGCCGACCGGATATTCGCCGAAGCCGAGGCCGGGGAAACGGTCATCCAGGCGCCCAGTACAGCGCTCGCCGAGGTACTCTATTCGGTGTCACGTGACAAAGACGTCCGGGGCGTCACGCTCGCGGGAACACCGGAGGAAACGCGCCGGGCACTGGTCGGAAACGGTCCCGTCTCGGTCGCGCCGGTTGCTGACGAGGAATTGGTCGAGTACGCACGGATCGTAAACGAGTTCACCATCCACGACGCCCTGATCGTTGCTAGCCATCAGGTGCGGGAGACGAACGCAATTATCACTACCGACGGGACCGTTCGCGACGCCGGCTTCGAGACCGTCTGGCGGTAATCGAGCAGTTATACACGGCCTGGCTGTAGTTACCGGCTTCAGGACTCACTCCAACGGCTGCGCGTAGTCGACCTGCTTCGGCTGGAAGTCCGCATCTCGATAGAACCGGCGCGCACCCTCGTTTTCCCACTCGCAAGAGACTTTGAGATGGTCACAGCCGCGCTCTCGAGCGAGTTCCTTCACGCACTCGAGGACCGCCGCGCCGTGTCCCCGACTCCGGTGGTCCTCGTCGATAGCGAGGTTCACGATCCGGAGGAAGTGTGAGTACTGCCGAGACGGATGTCGGCCCTCGCGGAGCGTGACGAAGCCGATCGTCTCGCCGTCGTAGACGACGAGGTAGTCGGTGACGTCTTCATCCTCGAGGTGCGCGCGGAAGCCGTCTTCGGCGGCCCCCTCGATTACGTCCGTGTCGAGTTCGTTCAGTTCCGAGTGCTCCGCCATCGTTTCCGCGAGGTCGTACCAGCGGTCGACGAGCGCCTCGAGGTCGTCCGCGGTGGCTTCGACGAGTTCCATACCCGGACGTCTCAGCGGTCAGTTGTGAAGATTCGGCCGATATGTCGCGTTCTGGCATGCCCCTCCGTTGTGCTTCGAGCGGTGCGTGAGCCTGTTTCTGAGGGCGACCCGAGAACGACGATATCGTCTTCGGCCGACTACCCTGCCAGTTGCAACAGCGCCCCGAGACAGACGAGTGCCGCGCCGAGCACGGCTAACCCGATTCCACCACTGTTCGGAACCGAGTCGGCAGGGTCGTCCGAGAACAGGAGCTGCGACGCGGCGAAGAGAAACAGCCCGCTACCGCCGACCGCCATCAGTCCCGCTCCGACGCTCGAGCCGGGCTCGCCGGTCGCCGTCGAAAAACGCTTTCCTCGCTCGTTCGAGTGCCCCACACGATGACCAGCGAGAAGGCGAAGATGCTCGCCGGCGAGCCGTACGATCCGACCGATCCCGAACTCGAGGCCGAACGCGAACGGGCCAGGAAACTGACGCGGGAGTACAACCGGACGGCGCCCGACGAGGACGGTCGGCGACGGGAGCTGCTCGAGGAGCTGCTCGGCTCCTGCGGCGAGGCGTGTACCGTCGAGCCGTCGTTTCGCTGCGACTACGGCTCGAACGTCCACGTCGGTGAGGACTTTTTCGCGAACTTCGACTGCGTCTTCCTGGAC
>NZ_JBLRWX010000203.1:0-2022 GCF_047921035.1 Natronococcus sp. | reverse complement strand
CGATGACGAGCGTCAACAGCCCGTCGCGCGCGTTCTCGCCGTCGCCGACGTCGATCGTCGACATGGATTACTCGTCACCCTCCGATTCGGTCTCCTCGTCGTCCGCCGATTCCTCCTCTTCGGGGTCGTCGCTGAGCAGATCGAACCCGCCGCTGGTCGGTCGATCGGGATCGGGGCTGAATCCGGGGTGGGCGGGCGTGACGTCCTCCCCGTCGTCCCCGCCGTCCGACTCGCGCTCGCCGTCGTTCTCCGAGTCGGCGTCGGATTCGGCCGTCACGTTGACGCCTCGGGTCGGATCGATCGGGGCGGTCGACTGTCGTTCCTCGGCGAGTTCGGGGTCGTCGACGGCCTCGGCGAGCCGCTGCATGTCCGTCCCCTCGGGGAACTCGAGGCCGTACTTCGCCGCGGTCTCGAAGGAGGCGATCGCGGCCCGCAGCTGAACGCCCAGGAGCTGGGTGTCGCCGATCGAGACGGCGATATCCGCGTTGATGACGATCCCCTTGTCGAGCAGCATCTCGACGACCTCGGCGAGGTCGGCCTTCTGTCGGCTGGGTTGAAACTCATCGACCACGACGACCACCTCGAGAACGGCGACGGCTATTCGATCCGTCCGCGCTGTCGATCGAGGATCGGTCCGCGGTGCTCGGTCGCGTCGTCGGGCTGCTGAGTGGGGTGTCAGTCATTGTTCTGTTGGCGTCGTTTTCGCTCGAGTTCGAGTTCGAACCGGCGACCGTAGATGCGCCTCCGGGTCGGCGCCGTCGAGAGCTTGACCTGCTGTGGGACCGTCGAGTGGCGCGTATCGCTCGTGCCGATGTCCCGTCGCTCGGTCGCGATCGTCGAGGCCGCGGTCGGGTTCCGAGAGGACGGGCTCGTGTTCTCCCGTCGCATCTTCTCCCGGTTGGTCTCGTAGAGCTTCTGGAACGTCTCGTGAGTCTCGAGGAGGGCGTCGCGAAACGCGTCGATCCCGCGCATCGCCTGCTGCTGGATGAACACCTGGTAGGCCTCCGGATCGTCCTCGATGTCGGGTTTCTCGAAGGCCTCCATCGCGGCCTCCTTCGGATCGACCTCGTCGAGGAGGTCGTCGCCGTCGTCGTCGCCGATCAGGTCCGTCCCCTCGTCGACGACGGTCTCGGCGGCATCCTCGAGCGTTCCCTCCTCGTCGTCGTCGAGCGCGTCGGTCGCGTCGTCGAGTTCGCGTTTCTGTTCCCAGATCTCGGTCAGGTCCGACGCGTCCCACATGCTCAACAGGTCCAGCGCCGAGAACAGCTGCGTGAGGTCGACGACGTCGGTCGCGCCGGTCTCCTCGTCGGCCAGCGCGTCCGGAACCTCGCCCGTTTCGATCGCCTCGAGCAGTTCGTCGCCGTCGACGGCCTCCGGAAGCTCCGTCAGGTCCAGCGACTCGATCAGCTCACCCGTCTCCTGGGCGACCCGCACGAGCGTATCGACGTCGCCGAGCAGCTCCTCGAGGTCGCCGTCGCCGAGTTCGTCCGCCGTGTCGACCCCCTCGAGCGACGACTCGAGGTTCTCGAGGCTCGACTCGGCCTCCGAGAGCAGCTCTTCGAACGTCTCGTCCTCGTCCTCGCTCATCGTCGGTCCTCCGCGGGCTCGACGATGACGGTGAGGACGCCGTTTTTGAACGACGCGCTCGACGTCCGGTCCTCCCAGGGAACGTCGACCCGATCGAGTTCGCTCCCGGAGACGGCGACGACCAGTTCGTCCCCGTCGAAGCCGACCGTGACGTCGTCCGCGTCGGCGCCGGCGACGTCGGCCGTGACCAGCAGCTCCTCGTCGTGGAGCCGCGACGTGATGTGACCGTCCGGCGAGGGCGACCGGCGTCGGCGCCGTAGCCGTTCCCGGGTTCGACTGTCGTCGGCCGGCGCGCGGACCCTGTCGATCGCCCGATCGAGCCCGGAGCCGACGGAGACGTCGTAGTCGAAGTTCATCGAACGCCGTCGTCGCCGGCCGGTCGCCGGCGTTCCGTGGCGTTCGAGTCGCTCGAGTGCCGACAGCAGGCTCGTCAGC
>NZ_JBLRWX010000202.1:0-2066 GCF_047921035.1 Natronococcus sp. | reverse complement strand
GGGCCGTCGCGGGTGTTTCGCTCGACGGCGACGATCTCGGCCCAGGGGATCACGACCAGCGTCCCCTGCTCGAGCCCCCAGCCGATCACCTCCTCGGCAGCCCGGTAGCCGTTCGTCTCGCCGCCGTGGATCCCGCCGAAGACGATCGCCGTCGGGCCCGACTCCGCGGCCTCGAGTTCGAACAGCGGCGTCTCGCGGTCGGTCCCCTCCATGATCGGGCGCGTCTCGAGATCCATCGACGGGTGGGGAGCGGCCGGCTCGCCCGGCCCCGACGGCTCGCCCCTCGAGCGGAGCACGCTCGCGCCCGCGACCAGGCCGACGGTCGCGGCCCCGGCGCCGAGCACCGTCCGTCGCTTCATGCCTGTTCCGTCTCGAGCGCGTGAAGATAAATTGTATGTCGGCTGTCCGATACGAAAGCGCAGTTACGTCCGTAAATCGATAGCTTCGACACGCAGAGAGAGGGGACGCACACTCGAGTGTCACCGCTTTTCCCACCGTCGCGACCGCCAGCCGCCTCGCGTCGGTGGGGGCGTCGCGGTCAGGTCACCACGATCAGAGCGGTGGAGACGGCGACGAGGGCGACGTGGAACGCGGCGTGTGCGATCATCGCGGTCTCGAGCGACCGTCGCCAGAACAGCCAGCCGAGAACGACCCCAACGAGCGCGTTCAACAGGATGGTGCGGACGATCAGCGGGGTCGTGAGTCCGACCGTCGAGGCGAGCGCAGGCAGGTGACCGATACCGAACGCGAGGGCACTCACCACGATTGCGACCCACACGATCGTCCCGGAGGGCGCCTCGGTCGCGTCGCCGACCCTGTTGCGTCCCCACCAGAGAACGTACGCGAGGGGCGCCATGAACCCCCAGCGCAGGAGGAGCTCCTCGGTGATGCCGCCGTAGAACAGTCGCATCGGCACCGACGCGAAGAGCTCGCGCAGGGCTTCCGCGTCCGTCGAGGGATCGCCGGCGGGAAGCTGCGTGAACTGTGCGAACGCGGCGTCGAGGACGGCGACGACGACGAACAGGGCCGCACCCAGCGCCGCCGCGAGCGGGAGCGAGTCGCGCACCTCGCCCCAGTTCGGACTTCGGCCGGCCGCCCACGCGAACACGTGGGAGTCGAACTCGAGGCGCGGGGCCGTGACCGCGCCGAGGACGACGGCCACCGCCAGCAGGAGCGTCGAGTTCGCCGACGCGAGCACCACCAGCGTCGGGTACGAGACCGTCGACAGTTCGGGGAGTGCCCGCAGCATCGGGACGGAGTAGACGGCCAGGGCGATCACCCCGACCATCCCGAGTGCGAATAGCGCGATCGCACCGCGGGCGGAGGGTTTCCAGTTCCGGGTAGCAGTCATTGTTGAGCAACTGACTACACCCGCCAAAAAGTTGCTGATAATATCGGCTTCAGTACCTGTCTACGTTCTTTTTTGTGGTATACACCCACAGGGACGCGATAAGATGCTGGTCTACTAACCCCGATCACTTCGAGGTGAGATTCCTCGGCACTCAAACAAGAACAACTTACAAGTAAACAGATATTAGAGGTTAGAAATACGCATACGGAAGCTTCCTACTGATATAATTATTATCTGATATATATTCCATCTATGTGTGCTTTCGCATGTCCGAAATACCTCCAGCACCACGACGAGCAAGCGACGAAGCCAGAGACCTACCCGAAGACACAACGAGTTTCGAGGTATACTGCCATCGGCAACCATCCGTGTTCGGTTAAGGAGCGAGACTAACAGACGCCAGCGTCTTGATGAAGTTATCTTCAGAAACCGCGTAGAGAGAGGTTGTGATACCCGAACTCTCTCCAACACTCATACGCCGCCGATTGACTTCTCTCTTTCCAGAAGACCTCGTCGAAGGCATCGCGCGCGAGCGCGATGCCGTCCAACGTCAACGGACGATCGATATCACGATGCTCGTCTGGTCGCTCATCTTGGGCTTCGCCGTGGACGGCGAAACCCGCTCTATCGCCTCCTTTCAGCGGGTCTACCAGACTGCGACCAACCAGACCGTGGCTCATTCCAGCTTCTACGACCGATTCACGCCGGAACTTCG
>NZ_JBLRWX010000201.1:0-2137 GCF_047921035.1 Natronococcus sp. | reverse complement strand
GCGTCGCCGAAGCAGTCGATGAAGGACTCGAGCGAGGCCTCGGGGTCGGCCCACGGATCGTCGGTCTCGAGTCGGTCGCGGAAGGCCTCATCCTCGAAGTAGTTCCTGATGCCCTGTCCCTCGAGGAAGGGGAGGTAGGCGAGTTCGATGTCGCGCTCGCGCCAGCCCATCTTCGGCGTGTCGAGCGTGACGACGATCGCCTCGAACCCCGCGTCTTCGGCGCGCTCCAAGAAGCTCGCGGCCACGTCGCGGTCGGCGCTCCAGTAGAGCTGGAACCAGCCCGTCGTCTCGAGTTCGTCGGCGATCTCCTCCATCGTATAGGAGGAGACCGAACTCGAGATCATCGGGACGCCGACGGCGTTCGCCGCGCGGGCGACCGCGAGTTCGGCCTCGTCGTGGAGGATTCCCTGGACGCCGATCGGGGCGAGTAGGACGGGTACGGGGAGTTCGCGGCCGAACAGCTCGACCGAGAGGTCGCGATCGGAGACGTCCCGCAGGATGCGCGGGACGATCTGCCAGGCGTCGAAGGCGCGGTCGTTCGCCTCGACGGTCGACTCGGAGCCCGCGCCGCCCGCGACGTAGGCGAACGCCTCCTCGTCGAGTTCCTCGCGGGCGCGCTCCTCGAGGTCCTCGTAGGCGACGGGGAACTCGGGCGGCTCGCCCTCGAGCATTCCCTCCCGGTACACTGTCTCCTGTCGATCCGGCCCGTAGTTGCTGTCTTCGCCTGTCATGGTGGTGTGGAAACGACGAACGTCGTCGGGTGTGCGTACTGGTGACGATTCTCCTCGACGCCCTTAACGATACGGGGGTTGTACCCACCTTTATTAACACTGTCTGCATATTGTCTGCTGGACCTAACAATGGTAAGCACACTCGCAGCGGGTGACCGGCGATGAGCACCGACCAGTTCGGCGTCGACGGCGACGTCGCGATCGTCACGGGCGCCTCGAGCGGCATCGGCGCGGCGATCGCGAAGGGGTTCGCCGACGACGGGGTCGACGTTGTGATCTGCTCGCGCGAGCAGGACAACGTCGATCCGGTCGCCGAGGAGATCGCGGGGAGCGACCGTCCGGGATCGGCCCTGCCCGTCGAGTGCGACGTCACCGACCGCGAGGCCGTCGACGCGCTGGTCGAGGCGACCGTCGAGGAGTTCGGCGGGCTCGACGTGCTCGTCAACAACGCGGGCGCCTCGTTCATGGCGAACTTCGACGACATCTCGGAGAACGGCTGGAAGACGATCGTCGACATCAACGTCCACGGCACCTACCACTGCACGCAGGCCGCCGCCGACCACCTCAAGGATGGCGGCGGGATCGTGATCAACCTCGCCAGCGTCGCGGGCCAGAGCGGGTCGCCGTACATGAGCCACTACGGCGCCGCGAAGGCCGCCGTCGTGAACCTGACGACGACGCTGTCCTACGAATGGGCCGCCGACGGAGTGCGGGTCAACTGCATCGCGCCCGGCTTCGTCGCGACGAAGGGCGTCGAGAACCAGATGGGGATCTCGGCCGACGAGGTCGACCGCACCGAGGTCGAGCGCCGGATGGGAACCGTCGACGAGATCGCCGACCTCGCGCAGTTCCTCGCGAGTCCAGCGTCCTCCTATCTCGTCGGCGAGACGATCACCGCACAGGGGGTGCCCCGGATCGAGGAGTCGCCCGAGGTATGACCGACCGGGACGTCCACCTGCCCGTCGCGGCCCAGCCGAGCGTCGACTCGTTGGCGGACTACGCCCGACGAGCGGAGTCGGGCGGCTCAGTTCGAAGTCGGCTCGATTTCGCGTCACGACGGTCGCGTTTCGCTCTTTCGCGACGCTGGCGATGAGGAAATCTCCGGCGAGCGAGTTGATCCTGTCTTGATCGAACGCATCGTCCCGACGAAGCGCGGCTTCGAGCTCTCCGGCGACGAACGCGTGTTCGACGGTGAACGGGAGCATCGTCACCCAGTCGAACGTCGAGCGAATCTCGTGGGGATCCAGTTCGCCCTGCAGTTCGCGTCCGACGGCGATCTCCTTGACGTTGAGCGCGGTCGTCGCGAACTCAGATTCGTCGTTCGACTCGAGGTAGTCCGCTGCTCGTTCGTTTTCGGGAGTCAGCGACCAGCTGCTCGAGTTCGTCAGCCTCGTCGGCCTCGAGCG
>NZ_JBLRWX010000200.1:0-2166 GCF_047921035.1 Natronococcus sp. | reverse complement strand
CCGTCGTGAGCCCGACGAGGTCAAGGTCGGGGTGAGCGAGGGCGGTTGCGATCGCGGTTGCGTCGTCGTTTCCCGGATCAGTGTCGATGAGGAGTTTTCGTGTCATGTGTGATGTCTCGGGTGGTGTGCGTATCGGTTCTGTGGTTCTATCGGTTATTTCAGTAGTTCTCGAGCGCGTCGACCAGGCGATCGACAAACCGATCGCGGTCGATATCGACGCCGACGTCGGCGTTCGGCGGCACGTCCGTTACCCCGCGGACGTCACAGATCGTCTGCCCGTCCGCGTGGTCGCTCGACGTTTCGACGGTGACGTGCATCGGCTCTGTTTCGACGACGCCGTCGGCGACCTCGGCGACGGCGCAGGCGTCGTGGATCGGGACGCCGTCCCAGCCGAACTGCTCGCGATGAAATTCGAGGAAGAACTCGAGCCAGTCGGCAACGACATCGCCGACGTCGGAGTCGAGCGATCGAAACCGCTCGAACTCCGCGGCGGGCACGCGGGCCGCTCGCGTGGCCTCGAGCCCGACCATCGTAACGGGAACGTCAGCGTCGAAAACGAGACTCGCGGCCTCCGGATCGACGAAGATGTTGAACTCCGCCGCGGGGGTGATGTTCCCCTCGTAGACTCCGCCACCCATGAGGACTATACGATCGATGTCGGATTCGATCCCGGGGTAGCGCTTGAGTAACAGACCGATGTTCGTGAGCGGACCGACGGGAATCAGCGTCAGGCCGTCGCACTCGCGTGCGGTTCGGGCGATGAAGTCGACGGCGTCCTCGTCGATCGGTTCGTACTCCGGGTCGGGCAGTTCGGGGCCATCGAGTCCCGATTCGCCGTGAACGTGATCGGCGATCGTGAGGTCCCGTACCATCGGTTCACTCATTCCGCTGGCGACCGGAACGTCAGTCCTGTCGGCCAGCGTCAGGGTCTGCAGGGCGTTTCGCGTCGTCTTTGGTAGCGTCTGGTTCCCCGCGACTGTCGTCACACCTCGCACGTCGAGTTCCGGGGACTGCAGTGCGAGCAACAACGCGATCGCGTCGTCGTGACCGGGATCGCAATCGATAATGACATCATTTGGCATGCGATAAGTACCGCACCGTTTCTGGTGGACACTCTTAAATCCACCTCTCGAACCGAAAACGGATGCGACAGGCGGCGAGGAACGTGACTACGCGGGAGTCTCGGTTCTCGAGTGTGTCCCCAGTCCCTGAGTGCCTCGCCGTCGGCGCGCTCCCGTCGGTCCCACGTACGAGTCGTCTCTCCAGCTCGTGGGAGATACCAACGGCCGGAATCCCCCTGATCCGCCATCGTAGCCAACGTTTCCGGTCGGCCGAAGACACCTCCTCCGACCGCCGTAGAAGACGAAGCCGACCGCGTCCGTGTCGATTGCCCGGCGGCACTTCTCCATCCGGTGGATCCACCGTCCGTGGCTGTCGGGAAAAAGATTTGATACGAGCGCGATTGCGCCCTCAAGATCCCGACCGTCGAAATCGGACGGTAGTCCGTCGCCGACGTCGACCAGCGCCCCCATCGCCACTTCGGCTGGTGACCGGGAGAGCGCAATCACGTGGTGGTCTCGATCGCAACGGCGGTCCATCCCACCGTGATATGTTAGCGCGGACCGGCCGCGTGTCCAGCCGGAAATCTCGAACAAGTGACTCGAGACTTCGCACAGCCTACCGTTCGGGGGTCTCCTCGAGGAGGTCGGCAGCGGTGTGTTCTCCTTCACTGCCGGCCGACCGATCTTCGATGTTCGTCAGTCGCTCGAGGACGGTCCAGATATTGTCGCCGGATCTGCTTCGCCGATTAGCTCCGGTGGCAGTGTCATAGTTGTACCGATCGGCTGAAACCGTCAAAAACTACTGTTCAGCCCTCGATCGAGGATAGTTTCAGTACCTCACAAAGCATCGCCAGTTAGCCTGATCTGAGCTACCTGTTCTGGTGTGATGAGTCGTGGATAACGGTCGAGCAACGCTAATTGAAGACGGAGTTGCCGCTGTCGGCGGCGGTCAGCCGCCGACGCGACAGCGTTGCCACTTGCGAAGACGCTTGCTCGGTCAGTGACTACCGGTAGAACCGGTCGTCAGGTGGTCGGTTCGCGGGGACGGCCCGACGCACCGCGAGGGCCGTCCACGCAGCCCGTCGAACCATATTGACAAATTCAT
>NZ_JBLRWX010000199.1:0-2196 GCF_047921035.1 Natronococcus sp. | reverse complement strand
GCGGTGGAGTCGTTGCTCGAGCCGATGCTCGTCGGCGAGGACCCTCGGGACACCGAACGGCTGTGGCGCAAGATGTTCGACGGAACGGTCCAGATCGGTCGTTCCGGGCTAGTCCTGCGCGCGATCTCGTCCGTAGACATCGCACTGTGGGATCTGAAGGCGAAGGCCGCGTCGCAACCGCTCTATAAACTACTGGGCGGACACGCGGACGAGGTCCCTACCTACGCGAGCGGCGGGTACTATCGCGACGAGAAGGGTCACGAGGGACTCCGCGAGGAGGTCCAGCGATACGTTTCCGAGGGACACGACGCTGTCAAAATGAAGGTTGGGCGGCTGTCGATTCTCGAGGAAGTCGAGCGCGTCGCGGCCGTTCGTGACGAGATCGGTGCCGATCGGACGCTGTTACTCGACGCGAACGGCGCGTGGTCGAACGCAACGGAAGCTATCAGGGCGTGCCGCGCGTTCGAGCCGTACGATCCGTACTTCATCGAGGAACCCGTCATGATCGATAGCGTCGAGGCGATGACCAGCGTCAACGGCACCATTTCGTATCCCGTTGCGACGGGAGAACTCGAGGGGCCGCGGTACGATTTCGAGCGGTTGTACAGCGACGGAGCGGCGGACGTACTCCAGCCCGACGCCACGGTCTGTGGCGGCATCACCGAGTGGCTCAAGATCGCCCACTACGCGGCGGCACTCGACGTTCCGATCGCACCTCACTACAACTGGAATCTCCACGCGTCGCTGGTTGGATCGATCGAGAACGCCCTCTGGGTGGAGTACTTTTACCGCGACATGGATGTGAAAGTCTTCGACGACATCGTTGTAGACTCGCTCGAACCGGATGACAGCGGCACGATTCAGCTCCCGGACGATCCGGGACACGGCGTACAGCTAGACGAGAACGCGATCGAGCGATACAGAAGGACCGACTGACCGATACGAACCAACCGAAACTCATGAAAGACTTCTCCAACCAGACAACGAACCGAACCGAAGGCCGCGACGTCGAGATCACGGACATCAAAACCTGCGTCGTCGACGGAAACTTCGAGTGGAACCTGATCAAAGTCGAGACCGACGCTGGGGTCACCGGAATCGGCGAATCCTACCGCGGGGGTGGGGTTCCCGAACTCGTCGAGTACACGAAGCGATTCCTGATCGGCGAAAATCCGCTCGACATCGAGCGGCTCTACCGACGGATCATTCAGGAGATGTCCGGCCACGGCGGGACGACGGGAAAGGTCGTCACCGCGGCCTCCGGGATCGAAATCGCGCTGTGGGATGCGGCCGGAAAGATTCTGGATCTGCCGGTCTACCAGCTGCTCGGCGGAAAGTTCCGGGACGAAGTCCGGATCTACTGCGATTGCCACGCCGGTGAGGCGTACGCGGTCGAGGACGGTTCCACTGAGTACGCCGGCGCCGACGCCTACTCCCCGGAAGCGTACGCCAACGAGGCCCGCCGCGTCGTCGATATGGGCTTTACCGCACTCAAATTCGATCTGGACCTCGAGATGGATAACGATCCAGATCCGTTCAACGGTCGCCTCACCAACGGGGCCATCGAACACAAGCGCGAGATCGTTGAAGCGGTTCGCGACGAGATCGGCTACGACATCGACCTCGCGTTTGACTGTCACTGGGACTACTCCGTTGAGAGCGCAAAGCGCCTCGCGTACAAACTCTGCGAGTACGATCTGATGTGGCTCGAGGACCTCATCCCCCCGGAGAATATGGATGCGCAGACCGAGGTCACCAAAGCGACGAAGACACCCGTCGCGACCGGCGAAAACAGGTTCCGAGTGCACGAACTCTCCGGCCTGATCTACGATCACGGAGTCGATATCGTGACGCCGGACCCGACGACCGTCGGCGGACTCGGCGAGACGATGCGGATCGCCGATCGTGCAGAAGAGAACTACATGCCGATCTCACCGCACAACGTCTGTAGCCCGATCGGGACGATGGCCTGCGTCCACCTCGGCGCTGCGATCCCGAACTTCGACGTGCTCGAGTACCACGCGCTCGAGGTTGACTGGTGGGACGACCTGATCGAACGCGACGAACCGCTTATCCAGGACGGCTACATCGAGGTGCCGGAGACGCCGGGGATCGGCGTCGAACTGGACGAGAGCGTTGCCGAAGACCACCGACTTGAAGGAACGACGGGGTTCTGAGCGTCTGTGGCTCTCGGCT
>NZ_JBLRWX010000198.1:0-2227 GCF_047921035.1 Natronococcus sp. | reverse complement strand
TGCTGTAACGATTTACCGGCGCAACCACCGTACGGGTCGCGGTTGCGCCGGTACTGACTTACAGTAAACCGTATCAGCCGACGCCGCCGACGAACAGCCGCAGCCCGAGCCCGATCAACACCAGCCCGGAGAGCCACCGGATCCCGTCCGCGACCCGCGGGCGGGTGATCAGCAGGCGGCGAACCGCGCTCGAGGCGAGCGCCACCGTTCCCAGATACCCCATCGTGAGCAGGGCGTAGATCGCGCCGAGCGCCGATAGCTGGGTCGGGACGTGGCCCGAGCCGTCGACGAACTGCGGGAGGAACGCGAGGAAGAACAGCGCCACCTGCGGGTTGGCGACGTTGACGATCACGGCCTCCCGGAAGGGGTTGCCCTCCACCGCGGCCCCGTCGTCCGCGTCGAAGAGTTCGGACTCCCGGATCGTTCGAACCCCGAGGTAGGTCAGGTAGGCCGCACCGACGTAGGTGACGGCCGCGAAGGCGATCTCGGAGGCCCGGAAGAGGGCGGCGAGTCCCACCGCCGCCGCGAGCGTGTGGACGAGGACGCCGGCGCTGATCCCCGCCGCGGAGGCGAGCCCGCTCTCGCGCCCGTCGCCGATACTCCGGGTCAGCACGTAGACGGTGTCGGGTCCCGGCGAGAGAATCATCGCGCCTGCGGCGACGAGGTACACCGCCAGCAGCGTCGGATCGAACAGGACGGTTCGGAGCGCCTCGAGCACGGCGTCTCACACCTCGTTCGCGCTCGAGTCGGGGGGTCGCGTCACGGTCACTGTCGGATCAGTTCGTGGTCGGCGACAAAAGTGGCGGGGATCCGTTCGGCGGGGATCTCACCAGAACCTGGCCAGCGGTTCGAACCAGACCGCGGCGACGAGGACGGCGAGAAAGACGTACGAGCCACGAATCAACAGCATGGTCGCCAGCCTCGGCGGTGCGCGGCGGGCGACGGCGGCGACGGCCGCGAACGCGAGCGCCGCCAGCACCGCGGAGGGCGGAAACACCCGTGCGACGGCGAAGGTGACGACGACGAACAGCGCAGTGAGCATGAGGCCGTAGGCGACGGTGTAGGCCCGACTCGGACCGACGGCGACCGCGACGGTCCGCTTTCGGATCGAGCGATCGTAGTCGTAGTCCTTCGCGTCGTCGATCACCTTGATTCCCGAGAGCAAGACGAGAAAGGTCGCGGCGAAGCCGATCGGGACCAGCGCGAACGCCTCGGCCTGGACGTAGAAGCCCCCGAGGATCGACAGCGCGATCCCCAGCGGGTAGCCCGTCGTCGCGGTCACCGGGTTCATATCGAGTTGAGGGGCGTGGTAGTAGGCGATCACCCACGCGGGGACGGTCAGGGCGGCGGCGATCCAGTCGACCAGGACGAACAGCGCGACCGTACAGAGGGCGAACGTCGCCGTCGAGACGGTCAGCCCGAGCCGGCAGCCCCGCTCCGTGAGGGGGTGATCGTCGTCCTCCCCGCGGACGTAGAAGTCGACGTAGCCGTCCTTGACGTGGGCCGTGTACACCGCCGCGAACATCGCGACGACGTGGATCGCCGCGAGCTCCGGCGTGAACGCTCGAGCGAGCACCGCGCCGAACAGCGAAGCGGCGAGCGGCGGGAGCATGAACACGGGATGGACCTGCGACCAGAACGCACGGGCCGTCGCCCCGACGCCGGTCCCGTGTCTCGCGAGGGACATGGTTCCGGTGACGACGGACCGACGTAAAATACCGCGGGTAGCGGGGAGTTTGCGTGGCTCTCGAGGGCGGTCGACTACTCGGGGAGGTACGCGATCCCGTCCGGGTGGAGCTCCGTATCGTAGCGTTCGGTCTCCGCCCAACTCCCGCAGTCGATCACGGAGACGTCGTTGGTCTTGTTGTTGGCGACGAACGCCCGCTCGCCGTCGGGCGCGAAGACGGTGCCGCCGGGCCAGATCCCGACCACGCTGACGCTCTTTCGCGGCCATGAGCAGCTGCCCGGCGAGACCGTGGCGCATTGGAAGGGCCGCGTGACGGGCGCGGAGGCGGAAGGCCAGCGGATCATCCTGAACTGCGACTCCGTCTTCAGCACGCTGCGCCGCGCCGGGGTGCGGGCGAAGTACCAGCGGCTCTGCCGGCACGCGCTCTACGGGCGCGGCTGCGGGCTCGACATCGCGCTGCATTCTTCCGTGGCGACGGTGACGGAAGTCTCCGGCAATGCGGTGACCGTAACCGAGGCCGCGGCGCAGCCCGACGGCTGG
>NZ_JBLRWX010000197.1:0-2306 GCF_047921035.1 Natronococcus sp. | reverse complement strand
GCTTCGAGGATCGCCTCACGGCCGTTCGTTAGTTCGTCGACTGTCGGGTGATCCCCCCGGAAGGTCTCGAAGGCCTCGGCGATCGCCGCGGGATCGGCGTCGGGACCGACCTCGAGCAGCGGCGTCGGATCAGCGGTGCCGTCGGGAAGGCTCTTCTCACCCTCACCTTGTTCGGCGATCGCGACGTCGAGACCGAGTTCGTTCAACGCGGGGTATGCGTCTCGGAGCACGAGCGAATGCAGGGCGCCGCCGGCGCTCTCGTCGTCGCCGACGTCCTGGATGCTCGAGACTACGTCGTCGCCGACGGATAGCCACAGCTCCCCGTCTCGTTCGTTCTCGGAGAGTTTCGAGTCGGGAATCGGCTTGAGAACGTTTCGCCAGAGCCGTTCGCGAGTGTCGATCCGGTCGGCTTCGAGACAGTCGGCGACAGCGGCGCGAATAGCGTCCTCGCACGCTTCGAGGGGAACGTCCCGGTCGTTACCCTCGGATCGGAGCGCGGCGTCGTACACGACCTTCGCGACATCTTGCTGGAGCGCCTCGTCACGGACCGACCCGACGTCGCCGGAACTGTCCCGGAGCAGTATCTCGCTCTTTATCTCTGCACTCGTGCGACGACGCCGGCCGTAGCGTTCCTGAGACTCGCTGATCAGCTGCTCGGTCTCGCGTTCGTCGCGCGTCTCAAGGACGTCAAGCGCGGGCTCGAGCGTTTGGACCTTGAACGAATCGGTCTTTTCGTCCCGGTCGTCGTGGGTCCGCATGAAGATCCGGTACTTCGAGAGCTCGAGGATATCCTTTGCCTCGATATCCTCGCTATGCTGTGGTGCGACGGCGGTCGCGTCTTGTGGATCGCCGACGTCGAAGGTGAGGAACGTCTTACAGTTGCCTTGGATCGCCCGGCGGATCCCCTCGGGAATCCCTATGTCGTCGTCGCTTCCGGTCTCAAGGTTCTGAGCCGCGAGCGTCAGCGAGAGCCCGAACGATCGGGCCTCCCGAAGGATGTTGTGTATCTCGCTTTCCTTTGAGACGATTTTGTCGAACTCGTCGATTACGCAGTAGAACTCCGGCGGGTCGGGCTCGCTCTCGGAGTACGTTTGCTCTCGGATCGCGACCCAAATGCGTCGGATCAACGCCGTCGCGATCATACGCTTTGCTGATCCGGAACTCGAGCGGTTCCGAACGACTATGATCTTCCCGTCGCGAACGGCGTCCTCGATGGAAATGGTCGACGTCGGGTGTGAGACGATGGATCGGGTCGTTCCGCTCTCTACCCACTCTTTTAAGCGCCGAATCAGTGGCTCAAGTTCGTCCTGATCCATGTCGGCGACGACGTCCTGAGCGTAGTCCTCGATCCATTCGATCCGAGCCTCACTGAGCATGTCGGCGTAGCGCTGTCGACCGTTCTCCTCGAGTAGCGCGTAGTAGGCGTCGAGTAGCGTCACACTTCGGTCAGTCCGAACCTGCCACTCGGCGAGACCACGGACGACGTTGCGGGTCACACCGGACATGCGAGCGCCCCATGCGGCATCGGGTCCGGCCGACTGAGCAAGCAGTGACTCGAGGTCGTCGGCGAGCGCTTCAACGGCGCTCTCGAAAGACTGAGAGTCGGGGTCGGGGTTCCGGAGCGGGACCTCGAGAAAGTTGAACCCAACTTCATACTCGGCGTCGGCGCCGATATCCAGAAAGATCAGGTCGTCCTCACGGCCTTCCGGGAGCAGCGAGATTATCTCGTCGGCGTCGTCGCCTTTCGGGTCGAAAAAGAGCCCGCCGTGACCACGCTGCATGATCTGACGGAAGTAGTTGATCAACAGCGTCGTCTTACCCATACCGGTCGACCCGCTCACGAATTGGTGCACGTTGAGCGTCTCGGGGCGAACGCCGGCTTCGACGCCGTTCCGAGTACCGAAGCCGTACCAGATAGGCGACTCGCGGTCGGTCTCAGTGAGCATGGCTCGTTGCTTCTCGCTCTGTGGTGAGGTTGCTCGGTCGAGCCCGACCTCGTCGAACGGGAACCGCGGCGTCCTCGGGGGAACGCCCTTCCCGGCGACGGTCATGGAGTAGTCGGCCTCTTGTGTGTTGAGGTCGGTCGGGACGTGACAGACGCCCGCTGTCGAGTCGGTCGAGAAAACCATGTCCCGATCGACCCACTCCCGAGCAGCGGCGCGCTCGAGGAGCTTCGGAAGCTTCTCCGCGCGTCTGAAATCCATCCCCTGGTTCCAGGGTGGGAGAGAAACGGGTCCGTCGGGGACGGAGGAACTCAGACGATCGTGGACGAAGCCTCCGTCCCCCCACCCCGTACCCGGACGCGT
>NZ_JBLRWX010000196.1:0-2335 GCF_047921035.1 Natronococcus sp. | reverse complement strand
TACCCGGCGGGGGTATCCCCGCAAACGAAACCTCGAGCGAGAACGATATTGTTATGCGTCGGCTTGTCACGTGGCTAGTAGGGCCGAACTCTCGACAGGGAGTGTATACCGCCGACGTAGCGCGTGGCTACGGGGACGAACGGTGAAGCACCGTCAGCAGTGGACCGAGTCGACACGCAACTCGTCCCGCTGCCGAGGACCGACCCCGGTCGCGAACACCGTTCCGTCGGCTGCGCCGCCGACCGGTTCGGTCCGGGATCGAACGGACCCGTTCCGGGCGGTGGGTTCGGACGCGAGTCGCCGACCGGTCGCTCGAAAGGACGTCAGTACGCCGCCGTTCGTGTCCGGCATACCGACGGTTGTCCAGTCGCTAATTCGGGTCTCGGTACCCGAACGATTCCGTTTCCGTCTTGCGATTATGGCTCGTTTACTCGGATTTTACCCCGCTTCGTAACCGCTCGAGAGGAAGGGGGATCAACCCGACCGTCGACCCGCCGGCGTCTGACAGGTAAGACGTCCATAGGGCGTCCCGATCCATCGATTACAAGCCGGATAACTACAACCGATCACGGCTACCTCACCGATATGATCAGCTGTGCCAACTGCGAGACGCCGCAGTTCCTGCAGATCGTCCAGAGCCGCGTCTACTTCGAGGACGGCGAGATGATCAACGAGATCTCCGAGAACTACGAGTGTACGCTCTGTGGCGGCTCCGGACAGTACGTCTACGACGAGGATCGCGACGAGGAGACCGTCTCCGGCGACGTCGAACTGACCACCGAGCGGCCGACGTTCGCCTGACCGGTCGCCTCCGCTATCGGGGGCTCCGGTCGGGTGGTTCCGTCACTCGAGTTCGTCTCGCTCGCGGCCGTTGACGGTGATCGACTCCCGATCGTCGTCGCGTCCTCGGCCGTACTGTCGCCGTTCGACCGCTCTGGCTCGGCGGTCGACGTCCCACTTCTGGAACAGTCCGTACTCGGTCATCGTCTCCATTCCGGCGATCGCCGCCGAGAGCTTGATCCCGACCAGCGGCACGTCCGCGACCGAGATGATCACGTCGGCCCGGAGGATCGCCCCGTCCCTGAGCACGACGTCGAGCACGTCCACCAGCGCGTCCTCGTCCTTTCGCGGTCTCATGGCTGTCGTCCTCCGTCGGTCGTTCCCTCGCCGCTGCCGAGTTCCGGTGCGAACGTGTACGGCGGCCACGGCCCCGTAAACCGGACCTCGAGCCCGTCGGTCGCCGCCACCTCGTCGAGTATCGAGCCGATCGCCCCCTCGTCGTCCTCGTGGGCCAGCAGCGTGAGCCGACACAGCGTCTCTCCATCCCCGTCGCGCTCGTCTGTGACCTCGTCGGAGAGCGACGCCGAGGGCGAGCGCTCGAGGGAGTGGATCTCGCGGGCCACGGTCGCGAGGCGGTCCTCTAAGTCGTCGGTCGCCGACTCCCGGCGGTTCGCCCGCACCGCGGCCAGGCGCTGGTCGAGTTTCTTCTCGAGCAAGAACGCCGTCCCCTCCTCGGAGTCGTCGATCTTCTCGTGAAGCTCCTGGAGACGGTCGTCCCGTTCGATCAGCGTCTCGTCGTCGACGGGGTCGACCTCGACGACCTCGACGCGGTACTCCCAGTGGTCGGCCAGTCCGGAGAGGGCGCGCTCGAGGGTCGCTCGTTCGTCGTCGATCCACTCGCGAACCCGGTCGTCGTCGCCCCGGAGGATCGTGTCGAACTGGAACGGGATCGGCGTCCCGAACCGCTCGCTGGCCTCGTCGATGACCGTCTGGTGGCGGACGAGCCAGCGTCTGACCTGGGCGAGGTCGGCCGAGTCGTAGATCCCCTCGCAGGCGTGGACGACCGCGCCGATCCCGTCCTCGACGACGATCGAGACCGGCTCGTCGTCGATCCCGGTGAACTCGAGGGTCGCATCCGCGTCCGCCCGCACGAGACAGTAGAGGTAGCGCCCCTCGTCGATCTCGGGGACGTCGTCGGCGTCGACGCCCGGCTCCCGGTCGGCGCCTTCGGCTCGATCGTCGTGGCCGTCGGAACTCACTGCTCCTCACCTCCGAACACGGAGTAGCCGGGCTTGTTCGAGGCGGTCGTCTCGCCCTGGAGCTGTTCGATCGCGTCGGTGACCAGCCCGTCTAGCTCGCCCCGGAGGTCGTCGACGCCGTCCTCGATCCCCTCGTCTTCCTTGAGCTGCTCGATCTCGGCCTCGATCGTCGCGAGCTGGCCGCCGAGGCGTTCGATCTCCTCGTCGGTGAGATCGCCCGATTCCATGCGTCGAACGGCCTCGCCCTCGAGGGCCTCGATCAGGATCTCGACGACGGCGATGACGAGCGTCAACAG
>NZ_JBLRWX010000195.1:0-2361 GCF_047921035.1 Natronococcus sp. | reverse complement strand
GCTCCACGCGGCCCCCGCGGCCCCTCCGGACCCGTCGGACCCTGCGGCCCCGCGGGACCCTGCGGACCGGGCGGGCCCTCCGGGCCCTGGCAGTCGCGCGCGTCCCAGACGCCGTCGAGGTTCACGTCCTCGGCGAGATCCGGCACCCCGTTACCGTTGAGGTCCCAAGACGCGAGGCCAGCGAGCTCGCCTGCCTCGGGCGCCGTCCGCAGCAACACCGAAAACACCTGTTCGGCCAGGGGCTGGAGTACCGGGCGGTTGGGTGCGAAGGGGAGATCGCGCTAGACACTCGCAGAACGATCAGAGCGTCCAGGCGGCTCATGGACGTGACGCGGTTGGCCCGCAGTCCTCCGCCACCCACGAAGGTTCGGGGGGCAGCCGAAGCCGCCCCCCGAACACCGAACGGTCAAGCGATCCGTGTCGGCTCGATCCGTACGCTGCCTTACGCAACGCTCGAGCCGACGCCCAGTCGGCTGACTACTGAACCTCGTCGCTCGGCATCGTGCTGCAAGTGCTCTCCACGAGCTCGACGGTGACCCAGGCGCTGTCCACCGCCAGGTAGTCGAGTTTGTCGCGCGCCTCGCGATTGGCGAAGAGCTTCGCCCAGTTGCCGATCCGGTACGTGCCGTCACCGCACTGCGGCGTGACCGTCTGGCCGGTCGGCTCGGTGCCGCTGCTCTTCTGGTAGTCCGTCCACGCGAAGTGGTTCGAGTACGTGAAGGTGCCCCCGTCGGGCGCATCGAACTGCCGCAGGAAGAGCCAGTGACCGTTGAGGTCGCTGTAGTCCCACAGGTACACGATCGCGTTCTTCTCGCTCGAAGGTTCGTCGAACGCCCAGCCCGCTGTCGCGGTGAGCGGGTGCTCTTCACCCGACGCCATCACGGTCGCCGTGTTGGTGCCGTCGTACGCCTCGACGTCTCCGGTGACGTCCACCTCATACGCACAGACCAGGGTCTCACCCGGCTCCAGATCGAACGGCAGCGACACGGGCTCCTCGTCCAGTTCGCACGCCACCGCGAACGGGTTGACGCCCGGCACGCCGACGTCATCCATCACCGAGTTGATCGTCCGCGGGGTGCGCAGCGACACGTTCTCGATCTCGATCTCCCCGAAGATCATGAACGCCGTGTCGGTCGCGCCCAGGTACTCGACGTCGATCGTCCACGTGACGGTGGTGTCGCCGGTGCCGTCCCCGACCAGCTTGACGTACGGCACGTCGACGTCCTTGGTGAGATCCCAGCGGTGCTCGCGCTCGAAGCTCGTGTCGGCCGTCTTACGCACGCGCAGCACGTCCGTCTCCGGCGGATCGCAGGAGATGGTCACGACGAGCGTCGCATCCGCGCTGGCCACGACCGCGCCCGCGACGTCGAGAAGCGACACGGTGTTGACGTAGCGGAACTCCTCGTCGCACTCTTCCGCGCCGAAGTCCGCCCAAGCGAAGTCCTTCGTGTAGCTGAACTCGTCGCCGTCGGGGGCCGTCACGCTCCCGAGATCCACGGAACCGAACAGGTCGCTCACGTCCTGGACGTCGACCGTGGCGTTGGTCTCGGTCGTCGGGTCGCCCCAGCCGATGTCCGCCTCGGCCCCGTACTCGTCGCGCTCGGTCGTGACCGTGACGACGTTCTTGCCCTCGACGAAGCCGTCCTCGTCGTACGTGCACGTCAGCGTCCCGCCCGCGACGAGCGTGTACGGAAACACGACCTCCCCACAGTCGATGGCGATGGGATCGCCCGCCAGCACGTCGTCGACGGCCGTGATGACCGCGTCGAGCGTGCCGGTGTTCTCGATCATGATGCTGCCCGAGACGTTCCACTCGCTGTCTTCGTAACCGAGGTAGTCGACGTCGATGGTCCAGGTGGCCGTCCCGTCGCCGGTGCCGTCCTCGTACAGGACGAAGCTCGCGGGATCGACGCTCTTGTCGACGTCCCAGTTGTGGACGCGCTTGAAGGAGGTGTGCGCATCCTTGCTGACCGTCAGCTCCTCGAACTCGTCATCGACCCCGGGGCAGTAGTCCGAGATCACGAACTGCGAGACGTCGCTCAGCGTGCCTTCGTAGTTCAGCGTGGCCGTCAGCGTCGCGACGTCGAAGTACGGGGTGAAGAACTCGACCACCGGACCGTACTTCGTCGGCGCGTACGTCCCGCTACCGGAACCGCCGAGGACGAGTTCGGCCTCGGTCACGCCCGACGTCGAGGTGACGATCCAGTGGATCCAGCCGTCGGCGGTGCGCTCCTCGCTCTCGCCGATCTTCCCGCACTGCAGCGAGTCGCTGCCCTGGCCGTCCCACTCGACGGAATCCGCCAGCACAGCGACCGACGAGGAGTCGGCCCCCTGCAGGCCGGCCTCCGGGCCCGAGCAAGC
>NZ_JBLRWX010000194.1:0-2467 GCF_047921035.1 Natronococcus sp. | reverse complement strand
CCGCCCGTATCCGTCGTGAACCGATCCTTTCGCTCGCCGAACCGCTCGAGCACCGGCTCGACTTCCTCCTCGTGCCACTGCTCGCGGCTCTCGCGGATCTCCTCGAGTTCCTCGGGATCGAACATTATCATTACCGTCGGGCGGCGACGGCTTCAACCTTTTCGAGTCGCGACGGGATCGGTCGCGCGGAGTCGGAGAAGAAGACGGTGACAGTGTCGAATACGCGACCCGGATCAGGACATGTCGACGTCGTCGACGTCGGGGTTGCCGTATCCGGTCAGCGCCGGCCGATACGAGGCGTCGATCGTCCCGTTCCTGAGCGTGACGTCGGATCGGCGGACCCGGACGCTGCCGCCGGCCGCGGTGGTGATGTCCTCGACGTCGAAGTCCTCGATAAGCAGTCCGCGGTTGGTCGTGCTGCTGGTCTCCGTACAGCGGATCGCGGGGGCCTGGACGTCGGGGCCACAGAACAGCTCGAGGTCCTTGATGTGGCCGCCGTCGGCGTCGCTGTTGACCCTGACGATGTCGTTCTGGGCGTCGGAGCCGTCGATCTCGATCCGCTCGGCGATCGCCTCCCCGCCGTTGAGCCAGAGGCCGGCGCCGGGGTAGGTCTGGTCGGAGCCGCCGTCGAGGAGGATCTTGCAGTCTCGGGCCTCGTCGGCGGCGCCGATCCGGATGTTCCCGTTGCCGCAGTTGACCGCCATGCTGTGCTCGACGAAGTTTTCGCCGACGCTGTTTCGCACGTACAGCCCGTTGTCGACGTAGTCCTCGACGTAACAGCGGTCCCAGATGTTGATCCCCTCGTGTGGCGGGTCGGCGCTGCAGCCGATCGAGTGGCCGACCGACGAGCGGTTCGGATCGGTGACCTCCCCGTCGGGCAGGCTCAGGTTGCGGATCAACGAGAGCGCGTTCGGATCGCGGGTGTTGATCATACAGGTGTACCGGTCGCCGCCGTAGGGGCCGTGTCGCCAGCGCTCGCCGACGAGTTCGACGTTGTCGAGCAGACAGCGGCCGACGTGGGCGCTGATCAGCCCGGCGTCGCGTTCGCGCTGGTCGTCGATGTCGACGTCGAGGTTCTGGAGCACGATGTGTTCCGGCGGGTTGTTGGTGGCCCACCGACCGAGCAGGAACGCCCGATCGACGCCGTGGCTCCGAATCTCGAGCGTCGCCCGCGGCTCGCCCCTGATCTCGAGGTAGTCGATCGGATCGAAGACGACGAACTCGGTGTTCCACGTGTAGCTTCCCATCGGGAGGACGAACTCGTGGTTGACCGTACCCCGTGAGTCGATATACGAGAGGATCTCCGCCGCCAGATCCCCGCTTTCGTCGATCGAGGGCTCCGCGACGACGTCGACGGTCGTCACGTCGTCGGGGCGGTTCGTCAGCTCCGCCATGAGCCCGTGGGTTGCCGCGGACGGTGTCGGAGCCGGTTCCGGGGCCGGCTCGCGCGCGTCCGGCTCGGTCGGCTCGATCCGATCGACGCAGTAGCGGTAGCTGTCGGACTCGTAGTCGCCGCCGTAGATCCCGTGGGTCGCCTCGAGGAAGTCGCTCTCGATCGGGTACTCGATCGCGGTTCGCCCGCGGACGAAGGACTCGCCGCCGGCGTCACAGACGACCCGATAGGCCTCACCGGCCTCGAGGTCGCCGGTGAGCACGAACGCGTCGCCGGCCTCGAGACCGGCGATCGAGCGCTCGTCGAGGACGTCGCCGCCGTCGTCGGTGAGGTACGCCGTCGTCACGCCGTCGGTTTCGGCCGAGAGCCGACACTCGAGGGCGTCGACGCTCCCGGTCGCCAGCAGGCGAACCCCGGAGCGGTCGTTCAGCGACCGCCAGGACTGACCTTCCTCGTCGTCGCCGAGGTCGAGGGCGGGCACCTCCGGCTCGGTCGGCTCGCTCTCGGACTCGTCCGACTGCGTCGAACCGCCCTCGGCGACGATCCGGTCGAGACAGTACCGGTAGTTCTCCGACTGGAGGTAGCCGCCGTAGATCCCGTCGGTCACCTCGAGGAGGTCGCCGTCGATCGGGTAGTCGGCCCCGGCCCGGCCGCGGACGTAGGTGTCGCCGCCGGCGTCGCAGACGATCCAGCGGACGTCGTCGGGCTCGAGGTCGACGTCGAAGGCGAAGGTGTCGCCGGCCTCGAGGTCGGCGATCGACCGCTCGTCGAGAACGTTCTCCTCGGCGGGGGTCGCCGTCGTCACGTCGTCGTCGGTGAGGTACGCCGTCGTCACGCCGTCGGTCTCGGCCGAGAGCCGACACTCGAGGCGATCGAGATCGTCGCTCGCTCGGATGCGAACGCCCGAGGGGCTGTTCAGCGAGTCTCTGGACTGGCCCTCTTCGTCGTCGCCGAGATCGAACGTCTCGACCTCGGGTTCGGGCTCCTCGTCGGATTCGGACTCCCCGACGGGCACCTCGTACTCCCGCCTCGAGTCGATCCGGTCGACGCAGTAGCGGTAGCTCTCGGACTCGT
>NZ_JBLRWX010000193.1:0-2617 GCF_047921035.1 Natronococcus sp. | reverse complement strand
TCTACGACATCGTCCGCTGGAACAAAATGCCCGAAGGGGGCCACTTCGCGGCGATGGAGGTCCCCGACCTGTTCGTCGAGGAGGTCCGCTCGTTCTTCCGAGAAGTCGATGTTCGCTGAGGAGGAGTACCGGCTGACTGCCGATAAGGGCGCCCGTGCTGACGATAGCTGCGGTGCGATCCGGCACGGTGCCGTTCAGGAGCCGAACTCTGTCTGATCGGTTTTGAGTACGAAGAACTTCAGATCACCCTGGAAGACGACGGTCTCCTCTTGGGTGGTCATTTCCGTCTCGAAGACCACCAATCCCACGTCGTCGCGACTCTCCAGCGCCTTCGTCTCGGCAACCTCGATATCCACTGAGACCGTATCACCGATACGGACCGGGTCCGGAAGGTCCATGTAGTTCATGCCGAGAAACGCGTAGGCGGTCCGCTCGAGGATGCCAATTCGCATGACCATCCCGATCGCCTGCACGAACGTCATCGGTCCGTGGACGATCCGGCCGTCAAAGTCGCGTTCCCGCGCGAACTCCTCGTTCGTGTGAAGTTCGTTCCAGTCACTAGTCGTCGCCGCGTGCATTACGACGTCTGTTTCAGTGATCGTCCGACCGGGACTCCGGAACGTCTGTCCCTCCTCGAACTCTTCGAAGTGATGTGGCTTGTAACTGTATACCATACCGGCTTGTCTCCGACCACTCTCATATATTTTTGTCTCTATTCACACGCGACGAGAAGATGGCGGGGTCCCCTCGGGAAGAGGAACATCTATAGGCGAAACGGGTGAATACGTCTAGCATGGACTTCCGCTTTACCGACGAACAGCGACAGATAGTCGAGATGGTTACAGAGTTCGTCGACGAGGAAGTAGTTCCGATCGCCGACGAAATCGACAAAAACGACGAGTTTCCCCGAGAACTGGTCGACGAACTCGCTGAACTTGGGCTAATGGGGATGCCGTTCCCCGAGGAGTACGGCGGTGCCGGCCTCGACTATCACGCCTATCCGGCGGCACTGGAAGAGATATCCCGCGGGTCAGGTGGCTTGGGAACGATCGTCGCAGCCCACATCTCGCTGGCGGGTAACATGGTCTACCAGTTCGGGAACGAATCCCAGTGTAAAGAGTTCCTCACGCCGCTGGCCGAGGGAACGGACATCGGTGCGTTCGCGCTCTCAGAGGCGGGAGCGGGCAGCGACGTACCGGCCATGGAGACGATCGGAGAGAGAGATGGCGACGGGTACCGCATCAATGGCGGGAAGCTGTGGATCTCGAACGGTTCGGTCGCCGACACGGTGACGCTGTTCGCCAAGACCGACCCCGAAGCGGGGAACAAGGGTATTTCGTCGTTCATTGTCCGGCCCGAGGAGGACGACGGCTTCATCGTCGAGGGCACGGAGGAGAAACTCGGCGATAAGGGCTGTCCGACCGCCGAACTGCGGTTCGATGACCTCTGGATTCCCGAGGACCGACTGCTCGGCGACGAGGGCGACGGCTTCGTCCAGGCGCTGAAGACCTTAAACGGCGGCCGGATCACTATCGCCGCCCGCTCGATCGGAATCGCGCAGGCGGCCCTCGACGAGGCGACGAGATACAGCCAGGACCGCGAGCAGTTCGATCAGCCAATCTCGGACTTCCAAGCGATCCAGCACAAACTGGCCGACATGGACACGAAGACCCGCGCCGCGCGGTTGCTCATGCACGACGCCGCCGACAGGAAGATCCGCGGCGAGAACTTCGTCAAGGAGGCGGCACAGGCCAAGCTGTACGCCAGCGAGGTGAGCCGCGAAGTGGCAAACGAGGGGATCCAGATTCACGGCGGCTACGGCTATACCAAGGACTTCCCGGCCGAACGGTTCTACCGAGACGCGAAGCTCAACGAGATCTACGAGGGGACCAGCGAGGTCCTTCGAAACACGATCGCTCGAGAACTACTGAACTGAGCAAGCGGTTCGAGGCGCCGATCCTCACCCTTCGTCGACGCGGAGTTCTCCGACGCAGTTCTCGACCGGTTCCAGCAGGTCGCCGGCGATCGAGTAGGGATCGGTCTCGCCCCGTCGGACCGATTCGGCGAGGTCATCGATGCCGCCGGCGGCCTCGAGTTCCTCCTCGAGCATGGCGTGAACGTCCTCGCGCAACAGGGTTCGAATCTCCTCGGTGTAGCGCTGGCGGACCTGTGCGGCGCGTTCGTCGGAGTCGACGAGGTACTCGCGGTGGGCCTCGAACTCGTCGAGTAGTTCCTCGACACCCTCACCACGCGTGGCGACCGTCTCGACGATAGGCGTCGTCCATCCTGTGGCTTTGTCCTCGTTGTCTCCCGGGTCCCAATCGTCGTGGGCGTCGATGACTTCTTGGCTGTGGTGAGTGCCGCCATCGCTGCCGTAGCCATCGCCAGAATCGAGCTGGATCATGTCCCGGAGCTCTTGGACGGTCCGATCGGTGCCGTCGCGGTCGGCCTTGTTAACGACGAAGACGTCCGCGATTTCGAGGATTCCTGCCTTCAGCGTCTGGATCTCGTCACCTGATCCTGGCGGGACGAGGACGGCGACGGTGTCGGCGGTACGGACGATGTCGATCTCGTTCTGTCCGGCGCCGACGGTCTCGATGACGATCTTGTCCTTCCC
>NZ_JBLRWX010000192.1:0-2674 GCF_047921035.1 Natronococcus sp. | reverse complement strand
CCGACACAGCTTATCGCTCCTCTCGCGTTTCGCGAACGGCGGAGACGATCTCCTCGGTCTCAACTCCGTCGCCGACTTTCTCCCGAAGCGCGGCTGCATCCCTGCGGAGTTTCTCCCGCCGACGTTCGACTAACTCTTCCTCGAGGGCGTTCCGGATGACCTCGCTGACGTTGATATCCTCCTCCTCGATGTCCTCTTTCATCTCGTCGGGGATTTTTGCTGAGACTGTCGACGTCATATGGTTCGGTAGTACGATATCGTATTACAAAAGACTTCTCTCAGACAGTATTACTACTCCGCAGTACTCGTGTTCCTCGAGCCCCGTGCTACTGGCTCGAGTGGGATCCGTGTGAGCAAGAAATGCAGAACACTATTCCTTCGCTCCAAATTCGCTCTCGGCCGCGACGGCTCCGTCTCACCGACGTCGACGGGTTCGACGTCCCCGAAGGCGCTTGTGCTGGTAGCCGCCACTGTATCGGAACCTGAACCGTCACGGTCACGAGATCGGGTACTCGATCGTTCGACAGCGACTGCGGGAGCTGGAGTTGCGCGATCTGCTCGAGGGCGTCGATGAGGCTGAACGCTACCGGGTTCGTTCAAAGCGGCGTCTTCCGCCGAGGAGCAGGGTGTGCTCGAGGGGGTGGCCCACTCCGAAAGCTCCTGGGAACGTGCGCGCCTCGATCGCTCGTTCCACCCGCTCGCTGCGGTGCTCGCTCCGCGAGACCCCGTCTCGTGAGTCCTCGCGAACGGAGTGTGCGAGAGCGTCGCGGGTCCCGCGTCCGCGAGCCCGTCGGCGGCGCCCCTATCGAACCTCGCCCCAGGTACCGACCAGTTCGTCCTCGACGAACCGGCGTTGTTGGAACCCGAGTGCGTTACAGAGCATCGTGTGGCCCATAAAGGAGACGGCGTAGTCCGCCATCCCGAACGGGTGGAGCTCGCGCTGGTTCGCCGGCGGCAGGACCGAGCCGATGACGTTGATCTCGGAGTCACCTGCCGAGAGGGAGCCGGCCGCGACGCCCCCCGTATCGGCTTCCATTCGACCGGCGATCTCGCCGCCGGCGGCCTCGAACGCGTCGTCGTCGATGACCGTCGCCGGCTGATCGTTCGTGTTCGGCACGTAGCCGACCTGCGGGCTCTTCCAGATCTCGAACTGGAGATCCCTGATCCCGTCGAGCAGGTAGTGATCGAAGTTCCGATCGGTCAGGTTCGCGATCCCGACTTCGACGGTCTGTATGTCGTCATCGGAGATGTCCGCCGCGTCGCCGGCGTCGAGCGCATCGAGCAGATAGAGCCCCGTATCGGTGAGCACGAGGTCGCCGCCAGCCTCGACGAACGCCTCGATTTCCGCGATGTACTGCTCGTCGTCGCGACCGTCGTCGTGGGCGATTACCAGCTTGTCGTAGTGGCGTTGCCCGGAGTTGCCCCGGAGCAGGCGGCCGATACGAACGTCGTGAACGCGCAGCCCGTCCATGTCGCCGTCCTCGAGGTGCGGCTCGAGGTCGTCGAAGAACTGCATCGGGTTGACGACGTACTCCGTCTGCGAGTAACCGAAGGCCTCCTCGGGGTCGGGGTGGTCCGCGTCGGTCTCGACGGTGACGAACTCGGCGTCGATGTCGCCCTCTCCCTCGAACTCGATCGACCAGTCGCCGGCGCCGGGGTTTGGCACGTAGAAGCTCCGGTCGTCACCGTCGGCGAGGTCGATCTCGCGGACGACCTGTCCGCCGGGGTTCACGAGTTGGACGGTGCCCTCCTCGAGGTCCGCCGCGTCGACCTGGACGGCCAGCGAGTGGGTGCGGTCTTCGGCGGGCGCCGAACTGCGGCCCCCGGGGCCGGGCTGGACCGTCCCATGGCGGCGCTGGACCTGGGTCGCCCGGTCCTGGCCCTGTCCCCGACCTTGTCCGGGACTCTCGTCGGTGTGCGAGAGGTCCGCCGACCGGCGCGTCAGCTCGTCCGTCGTGACGTAGGCGGTATCCTGGTCGCCGGTAGCCACCGTCGCGTCGGTGCTCGCGGCCGTCAGTTGGGCGAACTCGCGCTGGGACAGGTAGTAGGCGGTCTCGAGGTGGCGCTCGATGTAGGGCCGCCAGTTGGTCGCGTCCCGCATCCCCAGTTCGGGAGCAACCGTGATGGCGCCGAGGCCGCCGAACTCCTCGGGCTGGCCGGCCCAGCCGAGCAGCCCGCCGGTGATGTTGTAGCCCAGCGAGTCGTAGATCGAGCCGTAGTCGAACAGGGTGTCCGGGACGTAGTTCGAACGCCAAGTCGTGTCCGCACCGGCTCGAATGGTATCGTCGGCGATCGCATCGGGACTCCCCCAGTACTCCTCCATCGCGGCACCGATCCGACGGTTGACCTCCTCTAGGTTGTGGGTGCCGTCGTGGTCGTAGGCGGCGTTCGACTCGAGGTTCAGCACCATCTGGTTCGCCCAGCCCATCATGTGGTAGTCACAGAGGTACTCGACGTTGTCGTACCCCCGAAGGTGGGCAACGGTCGCCAGCGCGTCGGGAACGACGTCGTCGTAGCCGACGTCGTAGCCGGGGCGGACGTCGGGCTCGTTGCCGGCGTCGGCGGGCCAGAACGACGGGTTCGCCCAGCCGATCGTCGGATACTGACGGTTGGTGTCGACCAGCGATGCGTTGCCCCGGTAGTGCGAGAGCTGCTGGGGGCTGAAGTGTTCGGG
>NZ_JBLRWX010000191.1:0-2884 GCF_047921035.1 Natronococcus sp. | reverse complement strand
GATACTAGTTAGTGTAATAACATAGTGGGGAAGTACTAGCATCGCTTGCCGCTTCGTTTGTCGCTACCGTGACGGTTCAAGCCCGTCTTGACCCCCTCCTCGAGGCGGTTCAAGGTCGGCTTGACGCCCTGCAGGCACCGCCAGACGTTATCTAACGTGCCTATAGTAAGGGGCCGCCCGCTCGTCGTCGGTTTCGGGTACGTCCGATCTCGCGGGTGGCGGGAACCCGGACGTGCGGGGGGACGATGAGCACACAACAGGGGAACGCGCGGAGACTCGCGAAACTCGCCGCGATCGGCGCCGTCGCCGTCGTGTTGCTCGCGATCGTCGCGGGACACCTGCTCGGGGTTCCGATCGCGCTCAGCTACGTCGAAACCGGCAGCATGGAGCCGACGATCGAGACCGGCGACGGCTTCGTCGCCGTGCCGTCGGCCGTCGCGGGGCCGGTCGAGGAGGGCGACGTGATCGTCTTCGACGCCCGGGAGATCGAGGGCGGCGGGCTCACCACCCACCGGGTCGTCGAGGTCACCGACCAGGGGTACGTCACCCAGGGCGACGCGAACCCGTTTCCCGACCAGGACTCCGGCGAACCCCTCGTCACCGACGGCCAGGTCGTCGCGACGGCCCTCGAGGTCGACGGCGAGCCGGTGACGATCCCCTACCTCGGGACCACCGTGATGGGCCTCGAGAGCGGGCTCGAGTCGAGCCAGCAGCGACTGGCGTCGACGCTCGGGACGACCGCCGTGCTGGGCACCCAGGGGTTGTCCTACCTGCTGCTCGCGTTCGGCCTGCTCGTGCTCGGCGTCTCGCTCGCGCTCGAGCGACGAAGCGGAGCGATCCGGGAGCGGACTCGAGAGCGCTCGCGTGCAGAGGTGTACGACACGCGGAAACTCGTCGTCGGGCTGGCCGCGCTGCTGGTCGTCGTCTCGCTGGCGACGATGGTCGCGATGTCGGGGACGACCGAGACGGGGATCGTCAGCGCGGAGTTCGACTCCGAGCGTCCCGACGTGATTCCGATGGGTGAAACCGAGAGTCACGAGTACGAGCTGTACAACGGCGGGCTCCTGCCGACCGTGACGATCGTCGAGCCGGCCAGCGAGGGGGTCGCCGTCGACGAGCGGACGACCCTCGGCTACGGCGAGAACGAAACGGCGACCGTCGCCTACACCGCGCCGCCCGAGACGGGGTACTACCTCCGGTCGGTGAGCGAACGCACCTACTTCGCGGTGTTGCCGGAGCCGATGATCGCATCCCTGCACGGGATTCACCCGTGGGCGGCGATGGCCTCCGTGACGGCGGTGCTGACGGGGATGCTCGTCGCGCCGCTGGCCCTCCTGATCGGCACCGGTTCGATCAGGACGCGCTCGCGGTCTCGCTCGCGCTCCCCGGGTGGCGTAAACGACTGACAGCTATGATTCGATACAACGACTCGAACGACGGGGGGATCGACCGTGATCAGTGACCGACGGCGCGTGCGGCTTCGCACCGCGCTCGACGAGTGGTTCGTCGTGGTGGTCGTCGCCCTGCTCGGGCTCGCCCTCCTCGGGGGGTGGGGCGCCTACGGCGCGGTCGCCGACGACGGCGACGAGGAGTTCGAACAGCGAACCGTCGAGGCGTGGTCGACAACGGGCGGCTTCGACCACAGCGCGACCGTCCAGGAGGAAAACGAGGTGTTCCCGGTCGGCACCGAACTCTCGGATCGCTCGATGTACTTCGCCGAGGTCGCGCCCGAACTCGAGGCGACCTTTACGTACGGGTACGACGCGCCCGCGGGCGACGTCGCGGTCGACGTCGAAGCCGACCGCGTGATTCGGTCGGTCGGCGAGACCGACGACGAGGAGGTAGTCGAGTACTGGGCGGTAAACGAGACGATCGCCCAGGAGGAGACCGAGTCCCTCGCGCCCGGCGAGGAGCAGACGGCGTCGTTCACCGTCGACGTTCCCGAAACGGCCGCGGAGGCCGAGGAGATCCAGGAGGACCTCAACGAATCCGCGGGCGACCTCGAGACGGTCGTCGAAGTCCAGGTCGCGATCGAGGGGACGATCGACGGCGAGTCGGTCGATCGCGTCGACACCTACGAGCTGGTCCTCGAGCCCGACGACGCGACGTACGCGGTCGAGGCGCCCGCGGCCGAGGAACGGACCGAGGAGCGAACCGAGGAGGTCGCGGTCGCGGGGAGCTCCGGCTCTGGCGGGCTCGGCGCCGTCGTCCTCGCCCTGCTGGGGCTCGGCTCGGTCGCGGCCCTCGGCGTTCTCGGGGTCGCTCGGCGGAAGGGGACCCTCGCGCCCTCGGCGGTCGAACTCGAGCGAATCGACGCCCGCTACGAGCGCGAGGAGTTCGACGACTGGATCTCCCGCGGGACGCTTCCGGTCGACGTCCGCGAGCGCTCGCGGATTCAGATCGCGACCCTCGAGGACCTCGTGGACGTCGCCGTCGACTGCGACCGCCGCGTGATCGAGGACGAACGCGACGGGCGGTACTACGTCGTCGACGGGGAGGCGGTGTACGTGTACGTGCCTGAGGGGCTCGAGGACGATCGAGATCTGGTTCTCGAGGTCGACCCGCAGGAGGCGGAGGAGCCAACCATTATCGGTGACGGCTCGGGTGAGGAGAGCGGGCTCGAGGACGAGAGCGACGACGCCGGTTCGTAGCGGTCTTTTGGTTTTCGGTCGATTCGAACGAGCCGTGGAACGGTGACGCGTTTTCGTTCTTCAGTAGCTCGCTCGAGCCACAGGACGTGTTGGGAGCCGAGCTGGCGTCGACGTTCTCATCAGGTGTCGGCGATTGGCTCGAGAACGGCGTTCGAACGCTTTCACCACGCGGTAGCGCGGAGGCCCCGGCCTCAACGAGAGAGCGAAGCAAACGAGTAGGCCGGGGAGGAAGC
>NZ_JBLRWX010000190.1:0-2945 GCF_047921035.1 Natronococcus sp. | reverse complement strand
CGCAGAGAGACGCGCTGTCGCGCGTCTCGGACGGCTGTTCGCCCAGTAGAAACGGCGAGCGAAGCGAGCAGTTTGCACACGCAGTTACCGAGTCGCTCGAGTTGGTTTCAGCCGTCGTTCCGAATCCCGAGTCCGTACTCCGATCGACTAGTAGAGGTACGAACGCAGCGTCGAGAGTACCTTTCGCTCGACCCGTCGGAGGTGGTCGTCCACCGCCCGCCGGCTGATTCCCAGTTCGGTCGCGAGGGCCTCGCTCGTCGTCTCTCGAGGGATCTCGTAGTACCCGCCCTCGACCGCCAGCGAGAGGACCTCGCGCTGACGGGTCGTCAGCTCCGGCAGCACGTCCTCGAGCGAGACGAGCGGGGACGACCGGGCGGGGACGCCGATCTCGCGTTTGCTCAGCACCTCGACGTCGAATCCGTCCTCGAGGAGGGCGGCGTAGAGGGCGGTGAGGTTCTCGGCGTCGAGCGCGAGGATCCGGCAGTGTTTCCGCCCGTTCTCGTACTGCAGCGGGGGAAGCAACAGGCAGTCGTGGGACTCGAGATAGCGCTCGATGTGCGAGGTCTCGTGTCGTTTCAGACAGGAACTCGTGATGACGACCGTCTCGCCGTCCCCGCGGACGCAGTCCTCGATTCCGATGTCCGCCCGAACCTGGGAGAGCACCGGCTCGACCGACGAGCCGACGACGTAGAGGAGGTCCGCGTGGTCGTTACACCAGAGTTCGATCCGGCAGTCGGTGCCGTCGGTCGGCGCGGTGTAGGCGCTCGAGTCGGCGATAGCGACGGTCGCCTCGTACATGTCCGTCCGGTCGTCGTCCGAGAGTGTATAAATATGGTTCCGTACGGAACGTCGACTGTGTTAGTTCTGGACGTACTCGATCAGGTATGGAACGCGAAACCGAATCATCACTCGGCGACGACGCCCCGAGCAAACAGTGGCAGGAGTATCAGGGCGCGCCGACGGGAACGGACCTCGAGTGTCGCGGCTGGCGTCAGGAGGCCGCCTTCCGGATGCTGAACAACAACCTCGATCCCGACATCGCCGAGCGACCCGAGGACCTCGTGGTCTACGGCGGGACCGGACGGGCGGCCCGGTCGTGGGACGCCTACGACGCGATCTGTACCGAACTGCGCGAACTGGGCGACGAGGAAACCCTCCTAGTTCAGTCGGGCAAACCCGTCGGGCGCTTCGAGACCCACGAGCGCGCGCCGCGGGTGCTAATCGCCAACTCGAACCTCGTCGGCCACTGGGACGACTGGGAGCACTTCCACGAACTCGAGGCGAAGGGCCTGATCATGTACGGCCAGATGACCGCCGGCTCGTGGGCCTACATCGGCACCCAGGGGATCATCCAGGGCACCTACGAGACCCTCGCGGAGCTATCGAACCGGCACTACCCCGAGACGGAGGGACTCGAGGGCAAGGTCGTCGTCACCGGCGGACTCGGCGGGATGGGCGGCGCCCAGCCCCTCGCCGTCACGATGAACGGCGGCGTCTGCATCGCCGCCGAGGTCGACGAGTCACGGATCGACCGACGCCTCGAGACGGGGTACTGCCAGGAGAAGACCGACGACCTCGAGGCGGCCATCGAGAACGCGACGGCGGCGGCAGAGGCCGGCGAGCCCTACAGCGTCGGCGTCCACACGAACGCCGCCGATATGCTCGAGGCGATGCTCGAGCGCGACTTTGTCCCGGACGTCGTCACCGACCAGACTAGCGCCCACGACGAACTCGAGGGCTACTACCCCTCGGGCTACACGGTCGAAGAAGCCGACCGGTTGCGCGAGGAGGATCCCGAGACGTACGTCGCGGAGAGTCTCGAGACGATGGAGCGCCACGTCGACGCCATCCTCGAGCACCAGGAGCGAGGGGCGATCGCCTTCGAGTACGGGAACAACATCCGCGGACAGGTGCAGGAACACCGCGGCCACGAGTCAGCGTTCGACTTCCCCGGGTTCGTGCCGGCCTACATCCGGCCGCTGTTCTGTCGCGGGAAGGGGCCGTTCCGCTGGGTTGCCCTCTCGGGTGATCCCACGGACATCCACCGGACCGACGACGCCGTCCGCGAACTGTTCCCCGAGAAGGACCATCTGCACCGCTGGATCGACCTCGCCCGGGAGCAGGTCGAATTTCAGGGGCTTCCCTCGAGGGTGTGCTGGCTCGGGTACAGCACCGAGGGAGAGGGCGACGAGGCGCTCACCGAGCGCGCGCGCTTCGCCCTGCAAATCAACGACCTCGTCGCCGACGGCGAGATTTCGGCCCCGATCGTCGTCACCCGGGATCACCTCGATGCGGGGTCGGTCGCGAGCCCGAACCGCGAGACCGAGTCGATGCGCGACGGCAGCGACGCCGTCGCCGACTGGCCGATCCTCAACGCCCTGCTCAACTGCGCGGCCGGCGCCGACATCGTCAGCGTCCACGACGGCGGCGGCGTCGGCATCGGCAACTCGCTGCACACGAACAACCACGTCGTCCTCGACGGCTCCGAGCTCGCCGCCGAGAAGGCTCGGCGGGTGTTCACCACCGATCCGGGGATGGGCGTGATCCGCCACGCCGACGCGGGCTACGAGGAGGCCATAGAGGAGGCCCGCGAGTCGAACGTCCACGTCCCGATGACGGAGGCCGATCGCTCGTGAGCGAACCCGATCGGTTCGCGACCAACCCCGACTGGGCGGCGACCGGCGGCTGGGACGTCCTCGCCGGCGGCGACGCGAACGACGAACTGTTCGGCGACGTCGTCGAACGGGTCTCCCTCGAGGACCTCGCGGCGGGCGCGTTTGGAGCGGTTCTCGTCGGCGAACCCTACGACGGTGCGGTCATCGGCCGGCGGGGCGCCCGCGAGGGTCCGCCCGGGATTCGACGCTCGCTCGCCCGAACGAAAACTCACCACTTCGACGGCGGTCCCCTCGACGGAGTCGCGGACCTCGGCGACGTGCGCTCGCTGG
>NZ_JBLRWX010000189.1:0-2990 GCF_047921035.1 Natronococcus sp. | reverse complement strand
CCGCACGGGTCGCGGTTGCGCCGGTACTGACTTACAGTAAACCGTATGAGCCGACGCCAGCGCGGGCCAGCGCCGTCGATGCCGTCGGGGTCGCCGGTTCTTTCGGTGGCCGATACGGAGAAAGTATTTACCAAGCTCCGTCGGACACCCTCTATGAAACGTCGTGTGCTCCTCGGGATGATCGGCGTGGGAGCCGCCTCCTCCGGCGTGCTGGGAGACCCCCACGAACGCGGCACCGCGGACTCGCTGGCGGAACGGTTCGATTGCAGGGAGGCGTCGCGACCGGCGTGTGACCTCGAGAGCGTCGAAACCGAACGAACCGACGACAGCGCCGGGACGGTCGACGGCGCCGGCACGGAACCGTACCCGGATCCGCCGACCGCCTTCGACGCGGACGGCGTCGTCGAGTTCGTTCGCGACCACGAGCGGGCGTACGCCAAAAACGACGTTCTTTGTTCCCGCGAGCGATCCGAACGGATGGTCGACTACTCGATCGAGTTCGACGACGTCAGACGGTTCGACTGGTACGACGAGATTCACGTCGTCCGCGTTCGATACGCGGAGACGCCGACCGACGTGGACGAAGACGGCGAGCCGTGGGCGACGGCCGACGGGTACAGCGGGGCCGTCTACGCCGTCGACGAGACGACCGCCGTTAGAACCGGCCTCTCGCTGGGACCGTCCGGTTCGGTCCCCGGCGAGGCGGAGACGCCGGATCCCGTCGAGACGGGAACGCTCGTCGACTGCTTCCGATAGTCAGGGCCAGAGCCCGCGCGTCGCCTTCGCCTCCGCGATCCGCGAGAGCGCGACGACGTAGGCGGCGTCCCGCCAGGACAGATCCTTCGCTTCGACCTCGGTTCGGACCTCCGCCCAGGCGTCGAGCATCTTCGACTCGAGCTCCTGATTGACCTCCTCTAAGCTCCACTTGCGGCGGTTGATATCCTGGAGCCACTCGAAGTACGAGACGGTGACCCCGCCGGCGTTGGCGAGGATGTCCGGGATCACGTGCACGCCGCGCTCCTCGAGGATCGTGTCGGCGGCGAACGTCGTCGGACCGTTCGCACCCTCGACGACGATGTCGGCCGCGATGTCGTCGGCGTTGTCGGCGGTGATGACGTTCCCGATCGCCGCAGGGATGAGCACGTCGACGTCGAGTTCGAGGATCTCCTCGTTCGAGAGCGTCTCGGGAGCGTCCTGCTTCATGACCGCTTCGGGCTCCTCCTCGTGGGTCGGAATCGATCCGATATCGAGTCCGTCGGGATCGTAGATCGCTCCGTTGACGTCGCTGACCGAGACGACGTTCGCACCCCACTCCTCGAGCAGGCGGGCGGCGTTGGCGCCGACGCTACCGAACCCCTGGACGGCGACCGTGGTGTTCTCGAGGTCCATGTCGTAGTAGTCGACGGCCTCGCGGGCGGCGATCGCCGTCGAGCGCCCGGGCGCTTCCTCACGGCCGTAGCTGCCGCCGATGACGGGCGGTTTCCCGGTGACGACGCCGGGGATCGTCTCGCCCTGTTGCATCGAGTAGGCGTCCATGAACCAGGCCATCGTCTGGGCGTCGGTGCCCATGTCGGGCGCCGGAACGTCCCGCGTCGGGCCGATGACGTAGCGAAGCTCCTCGGCGAACCGACGGGTGAGCCGCTCCTTCTCGCCGTCGCTCAGCGACTTGGGATCGATGGAGATGCCGCCTTTGCCGCCCCCGAAGGGGAGGTCCATCACGGCGCACTTCCAGGTCATCCACATCGAGAGGCCGATACACTCGTCGGCGTTGACCTCGGGGTGGTAGCGGAGTCCGCCCTTGTAGGGACCGCGAACGTCGTCGTGCTGGGCGCGGTAGCCCGTGAAGACGTCGACGCTGCCGTCGTCGCGCTCGAGGGGAACCGAGACCTGCTCGACCCGCGTGGGGTGTTTGAGCCGTTCGATGACGCCGTCGTCGACGTCGACGTGGGCCGCGGCGCGCTCGAGCTGACGGCGGGCCGTCACGAGCGCCGAATCGAGGTCGCTTTCTCCTGGATCGTCGTCCTGCTGGGGTGGTGTCGTAGTCATGAGTCTTACGCTGTGAACAGTTTTCGCGGGAACCCTGCAAGGGTTTCGACTCCGTCGTCGGTGACGACGAAGGTCTCGCTGATCTCCATGCCGATCTCTTCGGTCCAGATGCCGGGAATCATGTGGAACGTCATGTTCTCCTCGAGCACCGTCTCGTCGCCGGGGCGGATGCTCGCGGTGTGTTCGCCCCAGTCCGGCGGGTAGCCCAGTCCCATCGAGTAGCCGATCCGATCCTCCTTCTCGATGCCGTACTGGGCGATCGTCTCCCGCCAGGCCTCCTCGACGGCCTCGCAGGTGACGCCGGGCTCGGCCGCCTCGAGGGCGGCCTCGATTCCCTCGACGACGATGTCGGCGGCGTCCTCGAGTTCCGCGGGCGGGTCGCCGACGAACGTCGTTCGAGCCAGCGGAGAGTGGTATCGATGGCGACAGCCCGAGAGTTCGATGATCACGGGGTCGCCGTCCTCGAACTCGCGGTCGGTCCAGGTGAGGTGGGGCGTGTCGGTGTGATCGCCCGAGGGCATCAGCGGGACGATCGAGGGGTAGTCCCCGCCGAACTCGTCGGTGCCCCGAATGAGGGCGTCGTAGATCTCCGCGGCGACCTCGTACTCCGGAACCCCCTCGCCGATCGCGTCGATCCCCGCCTGCATCGCGTTCTCCGAAATTTCGGCGGCCTGGCGCATTTACTCGAGTTCTCGATCGGACTTCTTGATCCGGACCCAGCCCACGAGCAGGGTGGTGTCCTCGAACTCGGCCTCGGGGAGATTCTCCTGCAGGCGCGTGTAGGACTTCGCGGTGAAGTAGGCGGCGTCCATCTCGAGGCCGATCCGGCCGTCGGCGACGTCCAGTTCCTCGAGGACGCCCGCGAGGTAGTCCATCGGATGCAGGTCGTGCGGCGAGTGGACGTGGTCGTCGCTGTAGGAGCGAATGCTCTCCTCGGAGAGCCA
>NZ_JBLRWX010000188.1:0-3000 GCF_047921035.1 Natronococcus sp. | reverse complement strand
GAGGGCGAACTCGAGCGCGTCGAGGCCGACGACGGCGGGCCGACTGTTCGCCGACGTGTCGACCTGCGCGGCGCCCGCCTCGAGGACGTCCTCGAGCGACTGCGGTCGCTCCGGACGGCTCCGGAGGGCGCGCTCACCGCCAGCCTCGAGGACGAACTGCCCGGCGCCGTCCGAGAGGACCTCGAGGACGTCCTCGGCGAGCGCGTCGCGCTGCTCGAGGACGCCGCGCCCTGTCTGTGCTGTGTCGACGACGCCGGCCTCGTCTCGGTCGCGCTCGACTCGCCCGTCGGACCCGACCTCGAGCCGACCTGGAACGACCGGTTCGACCTCGAGCGGGAGTGGTTCCTGCCGACCGGCCGCCACGCCCTCGCGCTCGTGCGCGCGGATCTGTTCGCGCTCGGGACCTACAAGGACGACGAGCGCGTCGACTACCGCGGGTTCGAGAGCGACGTGAAGGGCAACCACTCGAAGGGCGGGTTCTCGCAGGCCCGCTTCGAGCGCATTCGCGACGACCAGATCGACGACCACCTCGAGCGCTGTCGGGAGGTCCTCGCCGACCGGGACGTCGAGCGCCTCTACGTGGTCGGCCAGCGCGGCGTCGTCGACGCGCTCGTCGAGGAGGGGGGACTCGAGCCCGCCGCGACCGCCGCCGTCGACGCGACGGGGGATCCGAAGCCGGCGCTCGAGGACGCCTACCGGTCGTTCTGGACGACGACGCTGACGGTGATCTGACGGTCGTTGACACGACGGCCACGTTGTGCAGTTCGGACCACTCGAACTGTTACGTAGCGAGTGCAAACTGCTCGCTTCGCTCGCAGTTTCTACTGGGCGAACGGCTGTCCGAGACGCGCGACAGCGCGTCTCTCTGCGGAACGACGATCGAAGCGCGAGCGTAGCGAGCGGTGAGTGAGTCGTCTGTGCATACCGGAGTTCTAGACGGCTCACAACAGCGAACTACTCTCTCCCGTCGAGCCTGCGAACGGGCGAACATCAGGGCATTCATTAGCGCGCCGTCCGAGACTCGAGTGATGAGTATCCCGTCGTTCGTCATCGGTATCGCCGGCGGCACGGGGGCCGGAAAGACGACAGTGTCACGAACCGTCGCCGAGACCGTCGGCGAGGCCGTCACGCGGATCCCGCTGGACAACTACTACGAGGATCTCTCCCATCTCGACTACGCGGAGCGCGCCGAGGTCAACTACGACCACCCCGACGCCTTCGAGTGGGAGCTGCTTCGCGACCAGCTCGACTCGCTGTTGATGGGCCAGCCGGTCGAGATGCCCCAGTACGACTTCGAGGTGCACAACCGCAAGGACGAGCGCGTCACCGTCGAGCCCTCCGACGTGATCGTCCTCGAGGGCATCCTCTCGCTGTTCGACGAGCAGGTCCTCGAGATGCTCGATCTCAAGGTGTACGTGATGACCGACGCCGACGTTCGCATTCTCCGACGGATCGAACGCGACGTCATCGACCGCGGCCGCGGGCTCGAGGGCGTCATCGACCAGTACCTCGAGACGGTCAAGCCGATGCACGAGCAGTTCGTCGCCCCGACGAAGAAAAACGCCGACATCATCATCCCCGAGGGGGCGAACCGGATGGCCGTCGATCTGCTCGTCGAGAAGGTCGAGGCCGAACTCGCGCCGGGCGACCCCGACGCCGACGGCGACCGGACGTTCCCCCTCGAGGTCGGCGAGGGCCGACCGACGCGGGTCGACGCCGACTCCTCGAGTCGTCCCGACGACTGACGGCGGCGCGACCGGCGTGTCGACCGTCTGGCACTGCCAGTCGAGTCTCGTAATGCGAACGTCTTCCTCGAAACCGGTACCCTCCGGAGCGCCTGTCCACGTTCGCAGCCCGAAAACCGACCGTTACGAGTGATGCTCGAGTCGGCCACGCGTCGGTCGTTGGTCTTCGTGGTCTACGATGAGTCCAATCGTAACCGACGTGACGACATCGTTCGGCTCTACCGGTCTATCGGTTGAGCATACGTGTATCGCGATTGTATCGTCCGCTTCTCGGTCGACACCCAGCACGTGATGCGTTCCCCAGTTTCCGTGTAGCGCCTTTTCCACGACGACTCCACACTGCGTCTCGAAGTCCACCGCTTCCATACTTTCGGGTACGTTTGTCTCGTCTTCGTACTGTTCTACGTCGTTCGAACTGGTGAGAATCTCCACTTCCGTTTCCCCGGTGGCCTTGTCCATCGGATCGGCGTCGTAGTCGAACTCTTCGTAGTCCAACGGACTCTCCAACTCCGGTGTGGAACACGCGTCCGAGGACGCTCCACCGTTCGACGAAAGATCCCCGAGACAACCAGCGAGGGCGATCGTACTCGCTGTTCCGACGGTAGTGAGAAAGGTAGATCGCTTCATATGTCGCCTACCACACTACTCGCCAAAGGTCTTCTGTCATATCAGAACCATAACTGTTTCCGGTTACTATCGCTCGTCGACCCCCTCCCGACACAGCACGGCCGCCGAGATGTCTATCGTTAAGTAGCCGGTCGACCGATGGCCCGGTATGCAGATCGCGATCCTCGCCCACGAGAAGTTCCCGGACCGGGCCAAGACGGCCCTGGGAGTACTGCGCTACGCCGACTACGACGTCGAGGCCGTCCTCGACCGCGACGGCGCCGGTAGCCGAGTGCAAGACCACGTGTCGGACGTCCAGGACGCCCCGATCGTCGAGGGGATGGCCGACGTCGACGCCGACGTCGACGCCCTGCTGATCGGGATCGCTCCCATCGGCGGCGGTTTCGACGAGAGCTGGCGCGAGGACGTCCGAACCGCCCTCGAGCGGGGCTGTGACGTCATCTCGGGGCTGCACTACTTCCTCGCCGAGGACGAGGAGTTCGCCGCCCTCGCCGAGGAGAACGACTGTGAGCTGTGGGACGTCCGACAGCCGCACGACGAGCTGACGGTCAGCGAGGGCGTTGCGGGCGACATCGACGCCGAGATCATCCTCACCGTCGGCACCGACTGCTCGGTCGGGAAGATGACC
>NZ_JBLRWX010000187.1:0-3019 GCF_047921035.1 Natronococcus sp. | reverse complement strand
ACGCCTCGCGGGTGACGTCGTACCGCCGTCGGGCCTCCTCGCTCGGCTCGCCGCGGACGAAGGTTCGGGTCATGTCGCCGAAGTAGCCGGTTCCCTTGTCCCGCGGGAAGATATCGATCACGATCAGCTCGCCGGCCTCGAGCGTACCGCTGCCGCGGTTGTGCGGGTCGGCGCCGTCGGCGCCGCAGGCGACGATCGTCTCGTCGAGCGCGCAGCCGTGGCGCAGCAGCGCGATCTCGATCTCTTCCTTGACCCGTTCGCTAGTCAGCTCCTCGCCGTCGAGGACGAGCGCGCCGTCCTCGATCTCGGCTGTCGCGATGAGCCGCTCGGCGACGGCCATCGCGGCCTCGTTGGCCGACTGGGTGGCGCTGATCTGGTTCGTCTCCCACGGCGTCTTGATCGCGCGAATTCCCTCGACGACGCCCTCGCGCTCGACGGTGACCTCGAGGCCCCGTTCGCGAAGGCCGTCGGCGGTCCCGGTCGGGAAGTTCTGCGGGACGGCGACCGAGTCGACGCCGTGGTCCGCGAGGAACGCGGCGATCGTTCGCACCGTCCCCTCGTCGGAGCCGTGTTCGGCGACCAGCGCCTGGTAATCGTACTCCGAACGCCGGCTCACGGAGTCGGCGTCGGCCTCCTTCGTCGCGCGGCCGTACTCGAGTCCCGAGACCAGCAGGTGGACGTCGCCGTCGGCGGTGACGAGCGTCTGGTAGGCGTCGGGCGCCGTAAAGCCGGAGACGTAGCGCTGGTCGGAGTCGGAATCGTCGTCGTCGATGAGGTAGCCGTCGAGGTCGCCGTCCTCGAGGACGGCCAGCAGCGGGTCGAGATCGGGTTCCATGTCACGTGGTTCCGGAACCGCCCCATATAATTGCGGGGGTTGCGAGCCGTCGTCGCACCTACGGCCCCGTGCGAAGCGAGAGCAGTATCAGCACCATCCCGGCGGAGACGAGGGCCGCCTGGACGAGCCCGGCCGCGGAGATCGGGATCCCGGCCAGCCCGTACAGCATCCCCTCGCAGATCGCCCCGGTGCCGATGAAGACGAACCCGCCGGAGACGTACAGCATCGGCTCGCTCCCGCTCTGTCGGTAGCCGTGGTAGGCCAGGTACGCGATCGTCAGACTCAACGCGAGCACGACCAGTTTCGCCCCGTAGGCGGCCAGCGTGTCGAACCCGGGGCCGACCGACGCCCCGACGACGGTCGGCTCCATCAGTCGTCACCCCGGAGCTCTTCCCAGAGGTCGGTGAAGTTGCCGGCGAGGTCGTCGCGGGTGTCGACGACGACCCGGAGTTCGTCGCCCTCGAACGTCGCGCGAACGGATTCGACGGTCGTCCGGTAGACGCGTCGGTGCGAGCCGTCCGGATCGACGACCCGCATCTCCTCGAGCAGCCCCTGTTCGTCGAGGGTATCGACCCGGCGGTAGATCGTCGGGAGCGAGGCGTCGCAGGCGTCGCTGAGCGCCTTCGCGGTCATCGGCTCGTCGTTGGCCGCCGTCAGAATGCGTCGGGCGTACGGATCCGCGAGCAGATCCAGCACCGACCCGGGATCGTCACCGACGTTCGGTTGCACGGCCGTCCATTCTGTCGACGCTGATATATATCCGACGTTTTTCCGAGTGAGACGATTTCCGGGAAGCATTTGACCCCCCCTCACCGAGTGGTTGAACGAATCCCCGCGAATGAGTTCGCCATCGTACACCCTTGCCTGTAAGCCCGCGATCGGACTGTACGGCCAACACGATCCCAGCGCCGTCCTCTTCGAGGACGGGCGGCCGGTCTTCGGTATCGAAGAGGAACGACTGACGCGGAACAAACACGCCGTCGACACGTTCCCCGAGCGGGCGATCCGCGCCTGTCTCGAGGCCCGCGACCTCGAGCTCGCGGACCTCGAGCGGATCCTCCTCCCCTACGACCCGAAGCTGCGCGCGCGGATCCGGCGTCACTACGTCACCGACGCGATCACGGCGGAGGGGCTCGCCCGAAAGGTATCGGCCCTCGAGGAGACGGTCGTCGACGAGATTCGGAGTCGCTTCTTCCCGACCCAGCAGGTCGAGAGCAAACTCGAGTCGATCGGGACGCCGGTACCGCCCGTCGAGTGTCTCTCTCACCACCGCTGTCACGCCGCGAGCGCGTTCCACCCCTCCGGGTTCGACGACGCGTTGATCCTGACGATCGACGCGAAAGGCGAGTACGACTCGACGGTGATCTGGCGGGGCACCCCCGACGGACTCGCGCGGGTCCGGACCTACGACCACCCCAACAGTCTCGGGCTCTTCTTCGCCATCGTCACCGAGTTCCTCGGCTACCGCATGTTCAACGGTGAGGGGAAGGTCATGGGGCTCGCCCCCTACGGCGAGCGACATCCCGAGATCGAACGCACCCTCCGGACCCTGATCGACACCGGCGTCGACTACGACGTCTCGGCGCTGACGAAACGCTGGGGAACCGGCTACGGCGTCCGCCAGCTCGAGGAGGCGTTCGGCCGGTCGCGAAACGACGAGCCCGGCCAGTTCGACCAGTGGGAGAAGGACCTTGCCCGCACCGCCCAGGAGCTGCTCGAGGAGACCGTCTGTGACATCGTCGAGGCCTACCTCGGCGCCTCCCGGTCGAACGACGTCGCGCTCGCGGGCGGCGTCGCCCTGAACTGCAAGCTCAACAAGAGCGTGCGGGAACTCGAGGCCGTCGACGACACGTTCATCCAGCCCGTCGCCCACGACGGGGGGCTCGCGCTCGGCGCCGGCTGGCTCGACCGGCGACCCGCCGACGTCGAGACCCAGACGACGGTCTACCTCGGCCCCGAGTACGAAACCGACGAGATCGAGTCGCTGCTCGAGACGAACAAGATCCGGTACGGCAAGCCCGACGACCTCGAGGGCTACGTCGCCGAGCGGCTGGCCGACGGCGCCCTCGTCGGCTGGTTCCAGGGTCGGATGGAGATGGGGCCGCGCGCGCTTGGCGCCCGGAGCATCCTCGCCGACCCCCGCACGGCCGAATCGCGGGATCGGGTCAACAGGTACGTCAAACA
>NZ_JBLRWX010000186.1:0-3029 GCF_047921035.1 Natronococcus sp. | reverse complement strand
CTGCGGTTCGACCGAGGACACGACGCGGCACCAAGATACGCTGACCTGTGCCTGCGGCTTCGAGGGCCACGCGGACCTCGCGGCAAGCGAGACGTTCCTGAGACGTCATCAGAACTCTCCGAGTTCTGATTGGCGAACGAGACACGAGGTGTCTCGTCAACGGCACGAAACGGTAGCACGGCCGATGGCACGGCCCGTGTGCCTCAAGTGGGACAGCCACGACTGGCTGGAGTCTCCATGCTCTCCCCATCCCAACGAGGAGCACACAGACCCGCAAGTTGCCTCCGTGGTCGTTCGAGACGACAAAGTCGTCTCGTGATGACGAGAGAGTTTTCTCTCTCGAACCAACTCGGCATAGCCGAGACTCCCAGCGCGAGGAAACCCCGGCGTTCACGCCGGGGAGGATGTCATCGGTGGGTCATGACGTCGGTGCTGCCACAGTCCGGACACTGGGTCATCCGACCGAGCTTCGGGACCTCGAGTCGAACCCAGGCGTCGTCGCCGCCGGGCGCCTCGAACCCGCAGCTTCGACACCGCGACTTGCCGAGTGTGGATGCCATACGATACCGTACGTCTGGGAGACCCATATAGCTTGATCCCGGGCCGATTCGTTCGTCCCCGCGAGCTGAGACGCACAGATTGACGGTCCCCCCTCGCCAACTGGACGGCAATGACTGTCGCGCGAACCGTCGAACTGGAGGGACACATCATCGACTCGGGGACGATGGGGGCCTGTTTCGGGGCCGTGATGGACATGGGCGGCGAGTTCGAGGTCGAGGAGTTCGAGGTCGGCCGGCACAAACACGCCGAAACCTACTGCCGGCTGCGGGTGATGGCCGACACCGAGGAGGAGCTGCGGGCGATCCTCCACGAACTCAACCAGCAGGGGGCGACGGTGGCCGATCCCCGGGACGCGACCCTCGAGGCCGCGCCGGGGGACGGGATCGTCCCGGTCGACTTCTACTCGACGACGAACCACCCGACGGCCGTCCGCGTCGACGGCGAGTGGCACGACGTCGAGGGCGTCGAAATGGACTGCGCGCTGGTCGTCGACCGCGAGGACGGCGTTCGGGTTCGGACGAAGGTGCTGAACGCGATCGAGGAGGGCGACCTGGTCGTCACCGGCGAGACCGGGATCAGGGTGGACCCGCCCGAACGCCCCCGCAACGGGAGCGGCGGCTCGTTCGGGTTCATGCAGGGTGGGGTCTCGAGCGAGCGCCCCTCGGCGTCGCTCATCGAGGAGATCGCCGACGAGATGCGCGAGGTCAACGCCGAGGACGGCACCGTGCTGGCGGTCTGTGGCCCGGCTATCGTCCACTCGGGCGGGCGGGACGCGCTGGCGGCTCTCGTCCGGGCGGGCTACGTCGACGCGATCAGCGCGGGCAACGGGTTCGCCGTCCACGACCTCGAGCGGGACCTGTACGGCACCTCGCTGGGCGTCGACACCGAGAGTCTGGAACATCCCCGGAAGGGCCACAAACACCACATCTACACGATCAGCGAGATCGCTCGTCTGGGCGGGGTCGAGGAGGCCGTCGCGGCGGGCGTCGTCGACGAGGGCGTAATGTACGAGTGCGTCACGAACGACGTCCCCTTCGTGCTGGCGGGCTCGATCCGCGACGACGGCCCCCTGCCCGACACGATCACCGACTCGATCGAGGCCCAGAACGCGATCCGCGAGCAGGCCCAGGAGGCCGACCTCGTGCTCATGCTGGCGACGCTCTTGCACTCGGTCGCGGTCGGCAACTGCCTTCCCTCGACGACGAAGACCGTCTGCGTCGACATCAACCCCGCCACCGTCACGCAACTCCTCGACCGGGGCAGCGCCCAGGCGATCGGGATGGTCACCGACATCGGGGCGTTCATCCCGATGCTCGCGGACGAACTGCTCGAGGAGAGCTACGAAACGTAGCCCGACGATCCGGCAGTATCGTCCGCTTCTGGCCCCCGATTTGCCTGGATTCGGCGAAAAGCCATCCCTGTGAGGCCTAGTAGTTTTATACGTATCTGTCGTATGAGTTACCCCTGATCGCCGTCGGGCGGCGTCCCCGGACGGGGAACCGTCGGACGGCTGGAGTCGCAAATGCAACAGGAACACATCGACGCGAGCAAGGCGATCCAGAAGCGAACCGGGAAGACGTTCTACCTCGCGACGCGGTTTCTCCCCGAACGGGTTCGCAACGCCACCCACGTCCTGTACGCGTTCTTCCGTATCGCGGACGAGATCGTCGACGACGCGGCCGACGTCCCGGCGGCCGAACAGCGCGCCGAACTCGAGTCGCTTCGCGCGCAGGCGCTGGGCCGCGCCGAGCCCGACGACCCGGTTCTCGAGGCGTTTCGCGACCTCTGTGACCGCTACGGGATCGACGACGAGGAGATCGAGACCTTCCTCGACGCGATGGAGTCCGACATCGACACCGACCGGTACGACACCTACGCCGACCTCGAGACGTACATGCGCGGCTCGGCCGCCTCCGTCGGGGTGATGATGACCGCGATCATGGAGCCCGACGACCCCGAGACCGCCCTCCCCCACGCGGTCAAACTCGGCGAGGCGTTCCAGATGACGAACTTCCTGCGGGACGTCCGCGAGGACGTCCTCGAGCGCGATCGGATCTACCTCCCCCGGGAGACGCTGCGGGCCCACGACGTTCCGGAGAACCAGATCGAGGCTCTCGAGTACTCGGAGTCGTTTCGGGACGCGATGGCCGAAGAGCTGCGCCGAACCGAGGATCTCTACCGGGAGGGCGTCGCCGGCATTCGCTACCTGCCCGAGGACTGTCAGCTCCCGGTGTTGCTCGCGGCGGTGTTGTACGCCGAACACCACACGGTGATCCGTGCACGGGAGTACGACGTGCTCTCGGCAGAGCCGTCGCTGTCGACGACCCGGAAGCTGTGGTGTCTCGCCAGAACCCGCTGGCACTGGCACTGGAACCGCGACCCCGAGGCGGTGTTCGCCCGGGTGTCCGCGATCCCCGCGCTCGAGCCGGATCGCCGGGGCCCGGAGCACGGCGACGGCGTTCCGACGC
>NZ_JBLRWX010000185.1:0-3188 GCF_047921035.1 Natronococcus sp. | reverse complement strand
GAGCGCAACTTAAAACAGGCGCTCGGCGAGATCGACCGCATGGCCTCGGCGCTGGGCCTGCCCGAGAACGTCCGCGAAACCGCCAGCGTGATCTACCGCCGCGCGCTCGAGGAGGATCTCCTGCCCGGCCGATCGATCGAGGGCGTCGCGACGGCCTCGCTGTACGCTGCGGCCCGGCAGGCCGGCACCCCCCGGAGCCTCGACGAGATCTCGGCCGTCAGCCGCGTCGACAAGATGGAGCTGACCCGCACGTACCGCTACGTGATCCGGGAGCTCGGTCTCGAGGTCCAGCCCGCCGACCCCGAACACTACGTCCCGCGGTTCGTCAGCGACCTCGATCTCTCCGACGAGACCGAGCGCATGGCCCGCGAACTGCTCGACTCGGCCCGACAGGAGGGCGTCCACAGCGGCAAATCGCCGGTCGGGCTCGCCGCCGCAGCGGTGTACGCCGCGGCCCTGCTCACCAACGAGAAGGTGACGCAAAACGACGTCAGCGAGGTCGCCAGCATCTCCGAAGTGACGATCCGCAACCGCTACAAGGAACTGCTCGAGGCCTCGGACTCGGCGGCCCCCGCCTAAGAGCGTCCTCGTTGGGAGCAGGTTCTCGGCTGCGGATTTCGCACCCGGAGTGCGACTGCGACAAAGCTTTTCATCTCCGGTGTGAAACGGTGTGTCATGGACGAAACGACCGTTCAGTTGTTGTGTCCCGAGTGTGCCAAAGACTGGCAGGTCTCCCCCGGCGAGCTTCCGGCCCCTGCGGAGATGTTCCACTGTCCGAACTGCCACGCGTCCCGTCGGACCGCGGAATTCACCCGGACCGACCGTGACCTGCAGACGCTGAAACAGCTCGGTTAACCGACGCCGACCGGTTCGATTCTCCCGTCCGTTCTCGCACGACCGTTCACGAATACGTGAAAGTTTAATAATCGAAACCAAAACACTACGAGAGTGAACAGAAACGCCCGGTTACGGTAGTAAGCGATCCCTTGTAGCCGTTCCCTTCCGGGAGTTTTTCCGAGGTAATTCGGTGCTTGAATCCGTTCTCGAACGTGATACGCGTCGAATTCGGCTGCAGGGTCGTGCTAACGAGACTCAAGATAATAATATAACCCTGCAGCGGATAGGAATGCATGGTTATGAAGAAACAGGAGCTCATTCACCTTCACGGACTTCTTGCGGAGGTATCGAACCAGTGTGCGGAGTGGGAGAACTGTCAGATTGACCTCGAGGAGTACGAGTCGCGCGGTATTCGACCGACATCGATCCACAAATCGAAAACGGACCACAAAGCTGCTGTATTTGCACTCGCGGGCGGAATCACGACGAACATGCGCGAGGACGAGCAGGAAGCCGTCGCCGCTACTGCGGACTAATTGTCACGACGTCTCCTTCGATCGCTACCCGGTACTGGCGAGACCGTTTCTCACCGTTTCGTTTCCGTTCGGGCCCCTGAATCGAACTGAACTGATCGAAAATCGGGCTATTCGACGAGGTCCTCGAACTCCGGTAGAATCTCGTCATCATCGTCCGCCTTCCGTTCGTCGTCGGCGTCGCTCTCGTTCGTCTCCTCGCTCGAGTCCGTCGATTCTTCCTCCTGGTCCTCGTCCTCGTCGGTTTCGTCGTCTTCCTCGATCGTCTCGACCTCGAGCACCTCGAGCGGGATGTTCTCGAGGCGCTGGCCGATCTCCTTGCGGGCGATCCGGGAGGCGTGTTCCTCCCGTTCGACGTTGAACACGGTCATCTCGAGTTCGAGCGCGACCAGCGCCTCGTCGGCCGCGATAAACGCCGGCGGAAGCTCCTCTCCCTCCGGCGAGGTGCGCTCACCCATGTTGATCTCGACGTAGTTCAGGTCAGGGTTCAACATCTCGCCGGTCTTCGAGATGGCGATGCGGATCGCCTCGTCTTCCGTCTCGACGTCGAACACCGGAACGGCAGCCTCGACGACAACCCTGCAGTCCATACGAAAACGTACCGTCGCCTACAGTATCAAGGTTCGCCCCGGCCGCCGATCCGCCGTGCAGGTTTCGTCTCGGAACGGGTTCGCTCCGAAAGGCCCAAGCCGTCGCTCCCGAAGACTCCGACGGATGGAGACCGGCGAAATCGAACTCGAGGAGCTATCCGGCGGCCTCGATCTGTACCGCACGCTCGAGAGCGGACAGAGCTACCTCTGGCGGCGCACCGACGGCGAGATGTACCGCGGCGAGCCGGCGCCCGACGAGTGGTACTACACCGTCGTCGACGGCGCCGTCGTCCGCGTCCGCAGCCGGGACGGCGTCCTCGAGTGGGAGTCGTCGATCGACGCCGACCCGCTCGTCCGCAGACTGTTGCGCCTCGAGGACGACCTCGAGGCGATCGTCGCGGCCGCGCCGGACGACCTGCTGCTGGACGAGGCCTACGAGGCCCACCGGGGGCTCCGACTGGTCGACGATCCGTCCTTCGGCACGCTGATCTCGTTTATCTGCTCGGCACAGATGCGGGTCAGCCGGATCCACGGGATGGTCTCGACGCTGGCCCGCGAGTACGGCGAGCCGATCGCCTTCGACGGCGAGACCTACCACGCCTTTCCGACCCCGGACCGGCTCGCGACGGCGACCGAGGACGAACTGCGCGAGCGAGGACTGGGGTATCGTGCGCCCTACGTCGTCCGCACCGCGGAGATGGTCGCCGACGGCGAGGCCCACCCCGAGGAGGCCCGCGACCTCACCTACGAGGCAGCCCGCGAGTCGCTGAAGCGGTTCGTCGGCGTCGGCGACAAGGTCGCCGACTGCGTCCTGTTGTTCTCGCTTGGCTTCGACGAAGCGGTTCCGCTCGATACGTGGCTTCGGACCGCGGTCGAGGAGTACTACCCCGATTGCGACCGGGGCTCCTACGACGCGACCTCTCGGGCGCTCCGCGAACGGTTCGGCGGCGAGTACGCGGGGTACACCCAAACGTACGTCTTTCACCACCTGCGAACTCGGGAATAGTATCACTCGTCGTAATCGTTTCGTCCGGTAATCGCCCAGTACGTCTGCGAAACGATCGTGATCGTGAACACGATCGACAGTGCCGCGGCGACGTACGTCGCGATCGTCGCACCCAGCAGGTACCACGTCAGTCCGCTCGCCACGAGGACGAACAGGATCGCGCCGAAGAACAGTTCGAGTAGCTCCCGGACCGTCGCGCGGCTGCTCGAGACGTCGAGATAC
>NZ_JBLRWX010000184.1:0-3240 GCF_047921035.1 Natronococcus sp. | reverse complement strand
CGAACGACACCGCACCCGCCGTCGAACCGGGGGTGACCCCCAAGTGAACCTCTCGCCGAAGGAGATGGAACGGCTGACGGTCTTCATGGCCGCCGAACTCGCCCGACGGCGAAAGGATCGAGACGTGAAGCTCAACCATCCCGAGACGGTCGCGTACATCTCCGACTGGTGTTGCGAGGCCGCCCGAGAGGGGAAATCCGTCTCGCGGATCCGGTCTGAGGCGACGCAGCTGCTCACCCGCGAGGACGTGATGGATGGCGTCCCCGAACTGGTCGAGATGATCCAGATCGAGCCCGTCTTTCCCGACGGCACCAAGCTCGTGACCGTCCACGACCCGATCCGAGCCGACAGCCGGGAGCAACTCGAGACCGTCGACCCCGGTCCAGGCGAGGAACTGGCGGTCGACGAGGGCTCCCTCCCCGACGAGAGTGACGGGCACGGGAGCGAGGCCCCCGAAACAGGCGGCGGGCCGGAACCCGCGGAGGGTGACGACTGATGGGATACCGAGACGTCGCGAAGGTCGGCCTCGGCGGTCCCGTCGGCTCCGGGAAGACGGCCCTGGTCAAGCGTCTGGTCCCCGAACTCGTCGCGGAGGGGTACGAGGTGGGGGTCATCGCCAACGACATCATGACCCAGGAGGACGCCGACGTCTTCCGGGAGTCCTTCGCCGACCTCCTGCCCGCGGACCTCGTCGAGGGCGTCGAAACCGGCGCCTGCCCGCACACGGGGATCCGCGAAGACCCCTCGATGAACCTCGCGGCGATCGACGAGTTCACCGAGCGCCACCCCGAACTCGACGTCGTCCTCGTCGAGAGCGGCGGCGACAACCTCGCCGCGACGTTCAACCCCGAACTGGCGGACTACTTCCTGTTCGTCATCTCCGTCGCGGAGGGTGAAGACATTCCTCGAAAGCGGGGCCCCGGGGTCACCCAGGCCGACCTGCTGGTCGTCAACAAGACCGATCTCGCACCCCACGTCGACGCCGATCTCGAGGTGATCGAGGCCGACGCGGGCGACGTGCGCGGCGACGATCCGTTCGTCTTCACCAACTGCAAGGACGGCACCGGCGTCGACGAGGTGCTCGAGCACGTCGAGCGGGAGGTGCTGTTCGCGTGAGCGTCGCGGACGGAACCGGGGCCGACACGGCCCGGCTGCCGCCGGCGTTCGAGACCTACGCCGGCGAACCGCTCGCCCAGGCGCCCGCCGCGGGACCGGGCAAGAACGGCCTGCTCGAGGCGACGTTCGCCCGCGCGGGCGAGGGACCGACGCGGCTCGTCCGCGACCGGGCCGAGGTTCCCTACCACCACACCGGCACCCTCGACACCGATCCCGTACCCGGGCTCGCGACGCTGGTCGCCCAGGAGCCCACCGGCGGGGTCGCGCAGGGCGATCGTCACCGTATGCGACTCGAGACGCAGTCGGGCGCTCGCGCGCACGTGACGACCCAGAGCGCGACTAAGGTCCACAGCATGGACGCCAACTACGCCCATCTCGACGCCGCATTGAGCGTCGAGGCGGGGAGCGTCCTCGAGTACGTCCCTGGACCGACGATCGTCAACGAGGACGCCCGCTGCCTGCAGACGGTGTCAGTCGACCTCGCGGACGGCGCGGTGGCGATCGTCGCGGACGTCCTCGTCCCCGACGGTCTGAGCGACCACGACCCCTTCAGTTTCGACCACTACCACTCGCGGGTCGAGGCCCGCCACGACGACCGACTGGTCTGTGCGGACGCGGTCGACCTCCGGCCCGCGAAGCTCGATCCCCGAGATCCGGCCAGCGTCGGCGAGTACGGCGTCGTCGGCTCGCTGTACGTCTTCGCTCCCGACGGTAACGACGGGTGTGGGGCACTCGTCGAGACGATCCGCGAACGGCTCGCGACGCTCGAGAGCGAGTCCGATCGATCGGTTCACGCCGGCGTCTCGGCGCTGCCCTGCGAGGCGGGCGCCGTCGTCCGTCTGCTCGGCCACCGCGAGGCCGACGTCACGGGCGCGCTCCGGGCGGCGTGGGACGAGACGAGACAGGAACTCCTGGGGGTCGGCGCGCCAGCCGACCGCCGGTACTGATGGAGCGAGTCGACAGCGTCGTCGGCAACGTCCACGCCGACGGCGACCTCGCCGCGCTGCGGGACGACCACCGGGAGAACGGGACGCTCGAGCGGGTCGTGATCGACGCCGACGACCGTCGGCGATCGCGGTTCCGGGCGACCACAGACGCGGGAACCGACGTCGGCGTCGTCCTCGATCGGCCCGCCGTCTCGGTCGGGGACGTCCTGCTCGTCGACGACGAGCGTATGATCCTCGTCGCGTTCGAGCCCCGCGAGGCGCTGGCGGTCGAGCTACCCGAGGCCACCGCCGAGGCGCTCGCGGCCGCGGTCGAACTCGGTCACCGGATCGGCAACCAGCACTGGGATCTGGCGGTCGAGGACGGGACCGTCTACGTCCCCCTCGAGGCCGACCGCCACATCGTCGAGCGGGTGGTCGCCGACGTCGTTCCCGGCTCCGAGGTCCGGGCGACGACGGTCGAGGCCGATCTGTTCGTGACGGAGCTCGAGGGTGGTGTGGACCGCGAGCACGATCCCACTCACGGCGAGGATCCCGACTACGCTCGCGGTACCGATCACGGACACACCCACGACGACCACGAGCACGATCACGGCCACGCGTCCGATCACGTCCACGACCACCATGAGCACTGACGCCGACGCGTTCCTCTCGGCGCTGCGGCTCTCGGACTCGTTTCTTCCGGTCGGGAGCTACACCGCCTCCTACGGCCTCGAGCAGTACGTCAACGAGGACCGGATCGAGGACGGCGAGGACCTCCGGGCGCTGATCGCGGCCTACCTGCGGCGACTCGTCGGTCCCTGCGAGACGGTCGCGGTCGCCAACGCCCACGCCGCGAGCGCCGAGGGCGATCTCGAGGGGTTGCTCGCGGTCGACGAACGGCTCCACGCGGTGACGATGCCCGCGGAGTTCCGCGAGAGTTCGACGAAGGCGGGGGCGAAGCTCTGCGAGCTGCTGCTTGCGGAAACGGCGGAGACGGACGTCGACGAACTCCCGTCGACCCTTGCCGAGGCGGTCGAGGACGGCTCGACCCCCGGCCACTACCCCGTCGTCTTCGGCGTCGTCGCACAGCGTCGCGGCCTCTCGCGGCTCGAGGCCTGCCTCGCCCACGCCTACTCGTTCGTGACGGGCTTGCTGGGGGCCGCCCAGCGGCTCGGACGGTTCGGCCACACGGAGATCC
>NZ_JBLRWX010000183.1:0-3270 GCF_047921035.1 Natronococcus sp. | reverse complement strand
CTCGAACTCGGAAACGTCGAGTTCGGGAGCCGGCTCGCTCCTATCGACGCCTTCGGGGTCGACGGCGGGGGCCGTCGAGTCCGCACCTGCGCGAGACCGAACGGTACCGCCGTCGGTTCGGGCGGAAGCACCGTCTCGGCTCCCCGCTGCCGCCGGCGAGTCGACGGCAGCAGCGTACGCCGTGATGGCGGAGGCGGCCGGGTGTTCGGAGTAGCGCTCCACGGCCGCGGCGCGGTCGACCGCCCGTTCGTCGCCGACGATCGAGCGAACCGTCATCTCGCCCGAGGTGAGGGTTCCGGTCTTGTCGAACACCAGCGTCTCGACGGACGGGGCCGACTCGAACAGCGCCCCGTTCGTGACAGCGATCCCCCGCTCGAGGGCGTCCCGAAGGCCGGACGCGACCGCGAGCGGGGTCGCGAGTCCCATGGCGCACGGACAGGAGACCACGAGCACCGTCAGTCCGGTCAGCAACGCGTCGGCCGGGGCGGCACCCGTCGCGAGCCGGAACCCGGTCACGAGCGTCGCCAGCGCGATCACGAGCGGGACGAAGATCGTCGCGAGTTTGTCGGCGAACCGCTGGACGCTGGGGGAGCCGCTCTGGATCTCCCACAGCAGCGTCGCGATGCGGTCGATCGTGCTTTCGGCGTCCTCGCCGACCTCGATCACGAGCGCGCTGTCGGTGACGATCGACCCGCCGATGACGTCCTCGCCCGACGACCGGGTCACGGGAAGCGACTCCCCCGTCAGCACTGATTCGTCGACGGCCGCGGTGCCCTCGAGGATCGTTCCGTCGATTGGAACGCGCTCGCCGGGGCGGACGACCACCTCGTCGCCGGGCTCGAGATCGTCGACGGGAATCGTTTCGGTCCCGTCGGCCGTTCGTCGGATCGCCTCGCGGGATCGGGCCGCGGTGAGGTCCGAGAGGAGGTCGGTCGCCCGCCGCTTGATCTTCCGTTCGTAGTAGGTTCCGAGGCTGACGACCATGATGACGGCGACCGTGACGTCGTAGTAGAGGTGGGTGCTGCCGGTCGCGAGCGCGACGGTGCTGTAGGCGTACGCCGCGACGGCGGCCAGCGAAACCAGCAGATCCATGTTCGGTTTGCCGACGCGCAGGCTGACGTACGCGCCCCTGAGAACAGGGTAGCCCGTGTAGAATAGGACGACCGACGTCATCAATCCGATCATCGAAAGGGGAAGAAACACGCCGACCGGGCTGGTCGCGTCGACCTCGAGAATTCCGGTTTCGATCCCGACGTAGCTCGGATAGAGGTAGACGAGATACCACGGCATTATCAGCATGGAAAAGAAGCCGCCGACCAGGAGCCGCTGTACCAGATCGTGGTCGCGCCGGCGAGCGATCGAGTCGCCGGTCTCGTCTCTGAAGTACGCCGCGTAACCGCATCCCGAAATCCGGTCCGGAAGCTCGGCGGCGGCCACGCGGTCCGGATCGTAGACGACGCGAGCCGTATCGGTCGCGTAGCTCGCGTCTATCCGCAAAACGCCGTCCGTCCGCTCACCCAGCAGCGAGAGGAACCCCTCACAGGTCGAACAGTGCATCCCGTCGACAGCGAGAAACGTTTCCTCGCCGCCCTCCGGCACGGATCGGTCCTCCCTCGGCTCCGCACGCCCCTCGAGGTCGGCCCGATCGACGCCCTCGAGGTCCCGAAGCGCGCTCCGGACCTCCAGACAGCCGCGACAGCAGAACGTTCCCTCGACGTCGGGAGCCGTCACCGGCGATTCCGGCGTGGGAAGATCACAGAGTGAGCACGTACTCATCGCGTACGTACGGGTTCGCGACCGCACGCGGTAGGGATGGTGCCGAACCGGTTCGATCGCCTCCCCGTCGGAACCCCGGAGGGCACGTCGGATCCCGATCGATACCCGGTTCGGGCACAGCCCTACAGGTGCGGCAAACCGGTATCGAATCGGACGTGTCCGCCCGACGAAACGTCCAAAGAGGGAGTACAGAGCCTACATCACGCGGTTCCCACGAACGGGGAATCTTCCTCGAACACTATCATGTCGTCCGTGGGAATGATAGGCATGTCCGCGCAGTCTCTTCGATCGCCGGCAGTGTTCGACGAGGAGCCGCCGCTCCGTACGGTGCTCGAGGTCGAACCGGCCGACGGCGCCCGCTGTCTGCTCGCCGAGGAGGTCCCGAACGCGGCGGCAGTTACGCGAACGATCTCGCAGCGAGAGTCCTGCACTCGCTGTCTGACCGCCGCGACCAGCGTCGAGGGCGGGGAGTCCAACACGACGTATCTCTCGACGACGACCACGGAACAGTGCGTTTTCGAGACGACCAATCGGTTCGACTGCATCTCTACTCTCGAGGGAGTTCGCGACGGTGCGCTCGTCGTCTCGCTCATCGTCCGGGATCGAACCGTACTGAACGAGATCCGCGAGGCACTCGAGGACTCCGGGGCGACCGTTCGCCTTCGAAGAATTACGCGAGGTGCCGACGACGCCGACGCGACGGTCGAACTCGACGCGATGGCGATCACCGACAAACAACGCGAAGCGGCGGAACTCGCCGTGGCTCTCGGCTACTACGAGACGCCGAGGCGGTCCGATCTTACCGACCTCGCCGACGAGCTCGAGGTCTCGAAGTCGGCGGTTTCGCAGCGGCTCAACGCCGTCGAACGGACGCTGGTACGCAAGCTCGTCGACGGCTGAACGGCGCCCGGCCGCACCGAAACGGCCTTCTCGAGCCGCGTCTGCGTGCCGACGTTTACCCCGACCCGTCCGACGAGACGCAGGCTCCGGGTCGCGATCTACCCGCCGTCGGATCGACACTCCTGCTCGGATCGTTCCAGCGCGACGAGCCAGGGCTTGGTTCCGCCGATAACGCCCGTGACGAGCTTCGACTCGGCCGCACAGAGGCGCTGCGAGACCGCCGACTTCGAGACGCCGAGTTCCGCCGCCAGCTCCGCGAGATCGGTCTCCCGGGGTCGCCTGTAGTAGCCGTAGACGTACGCCAGCTCGAGCGCCTCGAGCTGTTTCGGCGTTATCGCGCCGAGATCGACCTCGACGGCCTCGTCGCTGTCGGGATCGGACACCGACAGCCGCTCCGGTTCGATCGTCGCATCGAGCTCCGCCAGATGAGCGAGCGCATCCCGGACCGATTCGACGTCCGAAACCGTCACCGACACCCGTAACTGATCGGCATCGTCGACGTCGGTCACGGGTCGGTCACCTCCGTCGGGCCGCCCAAGCCGGTTCGACGGCGTGACGCATCCAGCCTCGCGAGCGGGTGAAACGACCCGCACC
>NZ_JBLRWX010000182.1:0-3321 GCF_047921035.1 Natronococcus sp. | reverse complement strand
GTCCAGACGTGCTCACCTACGGCGAGATGCTCCGGACGACCGCGAAGATTACGAGAGGGTGGGAGCCGGTGATCGTCCCGGTCCCGGTGCTGACGCCGACGCTGTCGGCGTACTGGGTCGACCTCGTGACGGACGTCGACCCGCAGGTCGCCCACCGGCTGATCGAGGGGATGGTCAACCCGGTGGTCGTCGAGGACGACCGCCTGCGGGAACTCGTCGGCGTCGACCCGACGCCGTTCGAGGACGCCGTCCGCAGCGCGCTCGCCGAGGAGGTAACCCTCGACGGGGACACCCTCGAGAGCGGGCTGCCCGACGAGGGGCGGCCGCTCGAGGAATGACCCGGACGCCGGAGTACGGCGAGACGTGGGTCTACGAAAGTATCGTCGGCGCGCTGCCGGGGTTCGAGCTCTCCGATCGGCTCGCCATCGGGATCCAGTTCGCGGTCTTCGAGGCGGCGCTGCTCGCGGTTGCAGCCGCCTACGGGCTGTGGGAGGCGGTCGTTCCGGGAACCGTCGCCGTCCTCGTCGCGGCGGTCGGCAGCTGGCTCATGCTCCGGTACAGCCGTTCGGTTCGGGCGCTTCGCTCGCCCGAGGGGTACCGACGCGTGCTGTTCGGCTCGAACATCGAGGTCGTCCTCGGGGTGATGGCGTTCGTCCTCCTGGTGACGTACCTGTTCGTCACCGATCCCCGGACCAGCGACGTGCCGTTGCTGACGGAGATCCTCGGCCCCGAGCCCCCGGCACTCGCGGTCGCTCTGCTCCTGTTGATCCTCTGGGACGTCGTCTACCGGATCGGTACCTGCTGGTGGGCGACCGTCGCCGGGCTCTGGCGGTCGATCGTCTACGAGTTCGAGCCCGAGACGACACGGGAGTACGCCCGGGTCGACGGGCTCAACGTGGCGTTCGCGGGCGTCCAGTTGCTGTTCGTCCCGTTCGTTCTGGGGCATCCGATCCTCGTCGGCGCGCTCGTGGGTCACGTGATCGCCGTCGTCGCGGTGGCGGCGCTGTCGGTACTGCTGCAGCGACGATCTCAAAAAGAATCCGGAGGGACGACCCTCTAATCCGACTTCATCTCCTCGAACTTGCTCAGCAGCTCCTCGGCCGACTCGCCGGCGTCGTACTCGACCTTGCCGTGGTAGATCGTCCGCTCGTCGTCGAAATCCGCATCCACCCGCGAGGCCTGCGCCTCGCGCCGCTCGTGTTCGTCTTCGTCATAGGCACCCATTGACATGGTAAGTATACACATCGTAGGCATCTGATGCTTATCAATGTAACGGTGACCCACACTCCTGCCGTCGCGTCAGCGAACAGTATATACCCACCCGGGCACAATCTATCGGCGTGGCACGGCCGCTTCGCTTTCGTTACTCGCCCGCCCGCTGGAGCGAGCAACGAGTCAGACAGGAGATACTGGGTCCGCTTCGCTCGAACATCGGCGCTCGAGCCGCGACCCCGCGATTCGATATCGGCGCAGACTGGGAGACACACCGCTTCGAGATGCAAAACGGCGACCTCGCGCTCTTTGCCCGCAACGGCGAGGAGGCCTACTGGATGGGCAACACCGAAACGCCCTCCTCGCTGTGGAAGACCGACAAGTTCGGCTGGAACGACGTTCCCTACCACGTCGCCCGGTGGAACCAGCGGGAGCTGCTCGCGACGCTTTACGAAACCGACCCGTGGCTCGCCGACTACCCCTACCTCTCGTGGTTTTTCTTGCCCGTCTTCATGTCCAAGGACGGCCGCGAGTCGACACGGGCCTTCTTCCGCGAGCACGCCGCGGGCTTTCCCGACGCCGGCCGCCGCGAGGCGACCCGCTACTTCGAGGACTTCCTCGAGACCGGCGTGCTCGACGACTACCGGTCGATCATGGCCGGCAAGCTCGGCACGAGCAACCACGTCGACCGCGTCCGGATGAGCGCCGCGATGGGCGAGTTCATCGCCGCGAAGATCCTCACCGACGCGGGCTACGAGGTCACTCCCGAGATCGAGGTGACGACCGGCCACTCGCTGGACTACCGGGCCGAGGACGAGGAGACGAACCGCCTCGTCGAGGTGACCCGGCCCCAGCCCCCCGCGAACCGGGCCGCAGCCGGCCCCGTCGCCGCCGTGCGCGACACCGCCGAGACGAAGACCGACGGCCAGCTCGCCGAACACGGCGGCGGCGCCGTGTTGTTCGTCGACTGCTCGAGCTTCCGGGACGACGCCTGGGCCGCGGTAAAGGGCGAACAGCCCGACCTCCGACATCGCCCCGCGGTCGTCTACCGCGCCCGTCCGAACGGCCACGTCGAGGGCTACCGGAAGGGGTCGGTCCCGCTCGAGTTCGGCGACGCGATCGAGTTTTTCGATCCCTCGTGAAGCAGATTGTTGATAGTGGGAGCTGTAGCTGAAAGTCGAAGAGGACGTGGGCACCGCTGGCGCGGTGCCCGATCTGCTCCCAATCCACTGCTTCGTGTCGGAATCAGCCGCAGCGAACCTGGTGTAGCAGGAGTCGCTAGCCGTCTACACCGACGGATTTCGGGCGTGTGAGCCACTAGCTGATGGCGACAAGTCCGACCGACAATACGTCGTCCACAGCGACGGTGAATACGCTGCTGAAGACGCCATATCAATATCTACGAGAGTCACGGCTCGCCGGTACGGCCGTGGCTCTCGCCCCATCGAGGTGTCTCAAAAGACGAGCTTACACTCTGTTTTATACTGTTAGCTGATCCACCCCGATTAGTCGACATCATTAACCCGACTCGTCCGGTAACTTTCCGTATGGAGAAAGTAACCATCGATGACGTGCGAAACGAGGTCAACCCGATGCAAGTTCACGACGTGCGCCGACCGGTCTCGGACGCACTCGGAACCGATCACTTCGCGATGAACTACTTCGAACTCGCGCCGGGCGATTCCTTCTCCGGGGGGCTTCACACGCATCACGACCAGGAAGAAGTCTTCTACATCGAGGAGGGAACGGCGGTGTTCGAGGTCGGCAAGGAGCGTGAACGGGTAACCGTCGAGGAAGGGGAAGTCATCAGATTCGAACCCGGAGAGTTCCAGATGGGCTACGCGAAAAAAGAGAACGGAAACGAGGTTGTCGGCTGGGCGATGGGCGCACCCGGCTCGACCCACGACTGGGAGGAACTCGAATCGGTGGTGCCATGCCGGGAGTGTGAGGAGGAAGTTCCACACGCGACGGGGATTAATTCGGAGGGCCGATTCGAGTTCACCTGCACCGAGTGTGGCAACGAGTTTGCGATGTAAATTGCCTCGGGGTCAAGCCCCGAGGCTTTCGCATGGACTCCCGTTCTATGCCTCAACCGAGGCAGGGGGCACG
>NZ_JBLRWX010000181.1:0-3329 GCF_047921035.1 Natronococcus sp. | reverse complement strand
GACGACGGAAGCAAGAACCGCGAGGAGTGCCCCCGCTGTGGCGACACCTTCCTCGCCGACCACGGCGACCGACTGCACTGCGGGAAGTGCAGTTACACCGAGTGGGAATAGCGAGCCGAACCGCTCTTTAGCCGCCGATACCGATCAGTAGCCAACTAGCCGTGAGTTCTCACACCCGCGTTCTCGGCATCGAGGGCACCGCCTGGGCGGCCAGCGCAGCCTGCTACGACGCCGGAACCGACGACGTTTTCATCGAGAGCGACGCCTACCAGCCCGACAGCGGCGGCATCCATCCCCGCGAGGCCGCCGAGCACATGCACGACGCCATCCCTCGAGTCCTGGAGACGGCCCTCGAGCACGCCCGCGAGACACACGACGGACCCGCGGACGAGCCGCCCGTCGATTGCGTCGCCTTCTCCCGCGGCCCCGGACTCGGCCCCTGTCTGCGGATCGTCGGGACGGCCGCGCGAGCGCTGGCCCAGTCGCTCGAGGTGCCGCTCGTGGGGGTGAACCACATGGTCGCCCACCTCGAGATCGGCCGCCACACCTCGGGCTTTTCGTCGCCGGTCTGTCTCAACGCCAGCGGGGCGAACGCACACCTGCTGGCGTACCGCAACGGTCGTTACCGAGTACTGGGCGAGACGATGGACACGGGCGTCGGCAACGCCATCGACAAGTTCACCCGCCACGTCGGCTGGTCCCACCCGGGCGGGCCGAAGGTCGAGGAGGCCGCAAGCGAGGGCGAGTACGTCGACCTACCGTACGTCGTCAAGGGGATGGACTTCTCCTTCTCGGGAATCATGAGCGCAGCCAAACAGCGGTACGACGATAGCGTTCCCGTCGAGGACATCTGCTACTCCCTCCAGGAGAATATCTTCGGCATGCTGACCGAAGTGTCTGAACGAGCGCTCTCGCTGACCGGCAGCGACGAACTCGTCCTCGGGGGTGGCGTCGGCCAGAACGCCCGCCTCCGGGAGATGCTCGAGGAGATGTGCGCCCAGCGGGGTGCGAGCTTTCACGCGCCCGAGCCCCGATTCCTGCGGGACAACGCGGGGATGATCGCCGTTCTGGGTGCGAAGATGTACGACGCCGGCGACACCCTGGCGATCGAGGAGTCGCGGGTGGATCCGGATTTTCGCCCCGATCAGGTACCCGTAACGTGGCGAGCGAGGAACGAACGGAGCGAGTTCCTCGGAAACGCAAGCGGCGACGAGAGGAGCCGCGGGCAGCGAGGCGTGAGCGAAGCGAACGCCTCGGAACAGCGAACGGCGACCGGAGGGAGCCGTGAGCGAGCCGACGAGAGCGACCTGACGCTCGGCCGCGAGGAGGGTAGTGTCCAGGGTGCCGAGGCGCTGGTCGACCTCGAGCCCGATGCGGGCCGGGTGACCAAGCGCCGTGAGCCCAAGACGTACCGCCACCCCGAACTCGACGAGCGGCTTCGGCGCGAGCGGACCCGCATCGAGGCCCGACTGACGAGCCTCGCCCGGCGGGAGGGAGTGCCGACGCCGGTGCTGTCGGACGTCGACGGGCACGAGTCGCGTCTCGAGTTCGAGTACGTCGGCCGGGAGGATCTCCGGACCGCGCTGTCACCCGAGCGGGTTCGCGAGGTGAGCCGGCACCTCGCGCGGCTCCACCGGGCCGGGTTCGTCCACGGCGACCTGACGACGCGAAACGCCAGAGTGAACGCGGACCGCACGTACCTGATCGACTTCGGGCTGGGCTACCACACGGACCACGTCGAGGACTACGCGATGGACCTGCACGTCTTCGACCAGAGCCTCGTCGGCACCGCCGAGGATCCGGAGCCCCTGCGGGAAGCGCTGCGCGAGGGCTATCGCGAGGAGGGCGAGGAACGGGTGCTCGAGCGCCTCGCGGACGTCGAGGGGCGCGGTCGGTACGTCGGCGACGCGTAGTCCGGTCGTGAGCGGGGGACGGTTGGCGGACGGCGTCGCCGACCGACCTGGGTTACTGCTTCGGAATGCCCAGCGGTCGCTTGCAGTTCTTGCAGTGAAGCAGGTTCCGGTTCCGGTAGAGGCGGAGGTTCTCCCCGTCGAACTCGATTTCGGACACCTCGTCTCCCTCCTCGAGTTGGTCTTTCGATTCGATAGTCGTCTCACAGTCGGGACAGGCAAGCTCGGACGTCATCCGTAGTGGTACGTGTTGGCAAGCCAAATAGCCTCGCGCTCGCGTCATCGATCCGGAATCGGGACGCTCTTGATCGAACTGAACGTGGTTCGACCGGTGAGCGACGTTCTCCTTACCGGCTACGAACCGTTCGGCGAGTTCGAGACCAACCCCGCCCGCCAACTCTCGCGGCGACTCGACGGATGTGATATCGGCGACTCGAGCGTCGCGGGCGTCGAACTCCCCGTTGTCTTCGATCGGGCGTCCTCGCGGCTCGAGGCCACCATCGACGAGCACGACCCCGAAATCGTCTGCGCGCTCGGGCTAGCGGGGGGCCGACCGACGCTCTCGCTCGAGCGCGTCGGAATCAACCTGCGGGACACCCGCGGCGTGCCGGACAACGAGGATCGCGAGGTCGTCGACGGACGAGTTGCGGCGGACGGTCCCGACGCCTACTTCGCGACGCTGCCGTGCCTGGAGATGAAAGAAGCGATGCGCGAGGCGGGCGTGCCGACGCGGCTCTCGACCGACGCCGGCACGCACTGCTGTAACGACCTGCTGTACGCCGCGCGCCACCTCGTCGAGACAACCGACCGCGCGTTTCGGACCGGGTTCGTTCACGTTCCCCTCTCTCACGAGGGGGCTGCGGCCCGCGACGAGGGCGAGCCGAGTATGGGCCTCGAGGCGATGGAACGAGGGCTTCGCGCGGGGCTCGAGGTCGCGGTCGAGGACGGTCCTGCTGGGGGCTCGGAGCCGTCGGCGTAGGCGTCGCTCGTTCGAGGGCCGTGCCGGCGCCCGATTTCGTCGCAGGCTGCGCACACAATACTCTTAATCGTGGACGACGTTCGGTCGCGCATGGCAGACAAGCCAACCTCCGGAGAGGTTTTCGGCGTACCGTACAACTTCGATCGGCCGAGCATGGGTCGGATGCTCTCCTCGTACTGGCAGCCCGGCGAGGGGATGCTCGTCGAGAAGCCGTTCGGCGTCGGCTACACGCTGAACCTCGCGAACTGGCGCTCGTGGATCGTCGTCGCGGTCGCCGGCGCGCTCCTCTGGCAGGAACAGCAGGGCGTCACCGAGGGGACGGAGGGCACCGAGGACGAGCCGGTAGAGGTCATCGTCGACGACGACGACTGATACGGATTGCTGTACCGATTTACCGGCGCAACCGCCGCACGGGTCGCGGTTGCGACGGTACTGACTTA
>NZ_JBLRWX010000180.1:0-3343 GCF_047921035.1 Natronococcus sp. | reverse complement strand
CTCGCGGGAGGGCGTGACGACGATGGTCGGCGACGGAACGAACGACGCCCCTGCGCTGGCGGCGGCCGACCTGGGGATCGCACTCGGGAACGGAACGGCACAGGCCGCGGACGCCGCGGACGCGATCGTCACGAGCAGCGACCTGCGGGATGTCGGGACCGTCTTCGAGCTGGCGGCCGGCACCCGCCGCCGCATCCGCGAGAACGTCTGCTGGGCGCTGCTGTACAACGCGATCGCGATCCCGCTGGCCGCGCTCGGGATGATCAACCCGCTGTTCGCGGCGATCGCGATGGCCGCCAGTAGCATCATCGTCGTCACGAACTCCTCCCGGCCGGTGCTCGAGGAGTAACGTAGGTGATCGAGAGTTACAGACCACTGTACGCCAGTTCCGGAGCGACCGCAGGACGGTTCGCGGTCGCTCCTGGAAATCGGTCCAGTAGACCGTATCACCCGACCAATTCACTGTGAATCGCGCAGGGGTATGGCAAATACTCCCCGACAATAGCGGTGGCCGAGAGACAGCGGATGGATTCGGTACTCGGTTCGAACGACGTTTCGCCGACTCACTCTCGGTGGTGGTCAAGACACGGAACCGGGACGAAGCTACCGTACCGTCTCGTCGATGGCCCTGATAAACTCCTCGGCACGCTGTGAGCCGACGAGAACTGCACGGCCGTTTGTCCGTTCGATCTAGACTCCCCGATTGCCGCTGACGTTGTACGCGAGTTTCTCGGGAGCCCACCGGATTCCCCACCCGCCGAACTCACGAAGTGGCCCGTATCGTTTCGCCTCGTACCGCTCGATCTCCGACCACGAGATCCGACGGAACGACCGGTGAAGAGGCCACATTTTGAGAGAGATGCCGTCGGCCCTGACCTCGGTCTCGAGACGAAGGCCGTAGACGAGTCCAGCGGTCGCACCGACGACGAGTCCGCCCCACGAGACGGGACCTAACACGAGCACGAGAAGTACGATGCCGCCGAAAAGTGTCCAGACCCACGGCTGGCGAAACCGCTGTACCTCGCGAAATACTGGTGCGCTCTCCATGAGTTGCACTGGGACGGACTGCTGGAAGTCAGTACTGGCGTCCCCGATAGTCGAAGGGGTGTACCAGCTCTCCACGCACCGGTCTGGTACCAGGGGATTCGACCGTCGTCAGCAGCCGGCGACCGCGTCTCGGTCATCGTTACGACCCCTCACGGCTGCGCTGACGCTCGAGTCCACTCCCGTCCGCCGACGCCGAGTTGCCGTCCTCTGGCAACCGGCGACGAAGCCGGGTGCCCGGAACCGGTCAGGAGACGGTCCGTCGGAAGACGCCGACCCGATCTCCGTTCTCGTCTTTGAGTTCGACGGTGAACTGCTTTTGGCCGACGACTTCCTCGAGGTCGTCGACACGGATCTCGAACTCGCCGGTCGGATCGTCGACGACTGCGACCTCGTGCTCGCCGGACGTGACCACGAGGTGATCGACACCGTCGGGGTCCGTGAGTTCGCACGCGATCGTCTCGTCGCCCTCGGTACAGACGAGGTTCGTGTCCACGTCGGGGCTCGAGTCGTCGCCGAGGGATGCGGCAAAATCGAGCATCATCGGCGAGATCGGTGCCGTCCCCAGGACGATGACGATAACGATGAACGTCGAGAGGTTGATCTTCGAGGCGTGTCTGGCGAACGCTCTCGCCACCGGATGTTCGCCGGTCCGGCGGAGTCGGATCGCGAGCGGAACGACGACGAAGTGCGTGAGCGGCCCCCAGAAAACCAGCGCGAATCCGTAGGCCATCACGTAGGTGAGAAACGCCCACTCGGGCTGGTAGGAGAACAACAGCGACGCCGCGGACCAGCAAAAGAGGCCGAACACGAACAGCCCGCCGCTCTTGAGGACGCGCCAGATCGGCGTGTTGGCGTAGTAGACGCTCAGCAAGTCTCGCCAGCCCTGACTGAGCAGGCGTCTGGGGTACGATAGCGGCGGTTTCTCGTCGGGACCGTTCGTTCCGGACATCGTGGGTTCGGGCATGGGGCGCGTTCGGTGACGAGTACGTCTCGGATCGGGTTGGTGGTTCTCGGGAATCGGTTCGGGTCGACAGGCGAACGGGAGTGAGGGGGTCGATCAGGCGCCGATCGACCACAGCTGCGTGAGCAGGTACCAGTTCAGAACGTACGTGATGACGAAGGCCGCGAAGAAGACCAGACAGATGATGAACGTGCCGCGCATCTCGTAGGCGTGGACGGGATCGTCGGGATCCTCCGCGAGCGCGAGTCCGCCGTCGGCGACGAGGTCGTCGTTGTCGCCGGGCTCGATCCGCTCGCCGAACAGGACCGAGAGCACGGCGAGGGCGACGAACAGCGCCCCGCCGAGGATCGCAAGGGCGGCAGCGGCTCCGAAGACGTTGAACAGCGGTGCCGCGGCCTGGAGGCTGAACTCGGTCCCCGGGATGTTCTCGACGACCTCGGGCGTCCGCCGCGGGACGCCGTAGAGGATGCCGACGTACATCATCATCAGCGCCGTGAGCCCCATCGCGCCGCCGTAGAAGAACGGCTGGGCCGACGCCAGCTTCGTCGAGATGAACTGTCGCATGAACATGGTCCGGATCACAAAGTAGAGCAGGCCCATGAACGTGATCGTCGTTCCAAGGACGACGGTGCTGTGGAAATGGCCGACGGTTGCGAACGTGTTGTGCCAGGTCATGTTGAGCTGGAGCTGGCCCATGAGCACGCCGGTAATTCCCCCGAGGAATCCGAAGAGGATGATGGCGATCACTGGCGCGGCAAACGTTGGGTTCGTCCAGGGCGCAGAGGTGAGCCACCCGAAGAGTCCGCCACCCTTGCCGCGCTTGCGGCGGCCGGCCTCGATGCCCGCCGGGATGGCGAAAGCGTGGATGAGGCTCGCGAGCGTCGCGCCGTAGAACGCGTAGGAGGTGTTCCAGATCCGCCAGCCGGTCGAGATTCCGGGATCGACCAGCAGGTGGTGGGCCGCCCCCATGTTGATGAAAAACAGGTAGAGGACGAACGCCGTCCGGGAAACCTTCTCGCTGACGACCTCCGCGCCGCCAACGACGTGGGTTAGGAAGTACCAGACGACGATCATCGCGACGAGGTTGATCTGCTGGGTGCCGTGGCCGATGATCCAGAACCACATCCGGTAGGCCGCGGCGTCGAAGGTCAGAATCTCCAGGCGCCAGAGGAGACCGCCGGCGAACGCGACGACGCCGCCGAGCAGCGCCTGTACGGCGATGATCGAGGTGATGAACGCCCCGAACGTTACCAGCGGGAGCGTCTTTCCCCTGTTTTCGCGTTTCTCGCGCCAGAGCGCGACGAAAAAGGGCAGGGCCGCGATCACGACCCCGTG
>NZ_JBLRWX010000179.1:0-3358 GCF_047921035.1 Natronococcus sp. | reverse complement strand
AAAATGGGCAACTAGAACTTCACCAGAGTGCGGGACTGGACATCGATCTCACTGATGAGGCGCGAGCCTATCCTGACTTCGCGCTCACGCCAGCCGTCCAGATCGAATCCCGGGACTATCAACAGGCTGCACTCGACGCGTGGTGCGACCACGGCCGTCGAGGCAGCGTCGTGCTCCCGACCGGCAGCGGGAAGACGTTTCTCGCCATCCAAGCCACACAACACGCCGCTCGCGGTGAGAAGAGCCCCTCGAGCGATCCGGACACCGAGCCAGACACACCGTCACTGGCCCAGCAGGTCTACGCCTACGAGGTCCAGGACGAGGACAGCGACGAGATTCGAGAGTACTACCCTGGCCGACGGTACGACTGGGCGAACGAACCCGAATCCGTCAGCGCGAACGACCCTGTTTGAACGGGAACGATCTGCGCCGAGTGCGGAAACACGGAGCACTACTCCGACGACGACGATCTCCGCTCGAGCTCCTCGAGGATGCTCGCCGGCTATCACCTCACCGAGCGTGAGCCGAAGATATCACCGTCGACGCAGTCGACGACGCTTCCGACGATGACGACGAGGAGGCGGTCGCGCTTCCGGACGGCGTGACCGAAGCCGACGTCGACGAGCTGACCGACGAGCTCGAGACGCTCGGCGGTGTCGCCGACGAGATCGGCGTGACGCGTGGTCGGGCCCGAACGATCACGCACGCCCTCGGCTACTACTCGCGCGTTCGCGATGTCCCTTCGAGCCGAGGTGGTCGCGCATGACCGCCGAGAATCCGGAAGCCGTCCTCGAGGACGACAGCGACGACGATCAGGAGCTCTGGGCAGGCGTGCTCACGCTGGCGGTCGCGTTCCTGCTGACGGTGTTTGTCGTCGCGACGGACGCACCGCTCGAGATCGTCGTGCTGACCGTGGGGATCTGGCTCTCCGGCGGTGCAGTACGATTCGCCGAGGTGAGAGCCCGATGAGCGCGATGCGTTCGACGACGCCGGCGACCGCGTTCGCCGAGCGCTGGGACAACCACGTCAGCCGGATGTGGTTCGAGCGCTCGCGAACGCCGTGGCGAGACCCACGCGGCGCGTTCGACCAGGCAACCGAGGTTCACTACCCGAGCGCCGGGCCCGAGTCGACGGCGTACTACGACCCCGACGGCGACGTCGTTTTCGTCGAGTACGCCGGCGACGTTCGCACCTGTATCGCTCTCTCCGATCGCCCGGAGAGCGAGCAAACGTACGTTCGCGATCAGCTCGAGGCCCAACGATGAGCACGAAGATCCCAGATCCCGAAGCCGAAGCGAAAGAGACCGTCGAAGAGAACCGAGAGCTATTCGAACGAATCGCCGAGTCCGATCTCCCGATCGCGGATGACATCGAGCGGATCCTCGAGATCGCCGACGGAGGTGACGACTAGATGCCGACCTCAGTCGTCGCCCAAGAGCAGCTGTCGGAGCGCAGCGTTGTCGTCGACGGCGTCTCTTGCCTCCATGATGTCGTCGAGCGAGAGGCCTTCGATTTCGCTGACAGCGCCGGCGGATTCCATCCAGCGGCGCTCGAGTTCGTCGTCCTCGTCGATGGCACGCTGACTGAGCGCTGCACCACACCAGACACAGACGTCGTTCTCCCGCGGTGTCTCTCGGTCACACCGATGGCAGACGGCGGGCGCGAGGTCGTCGTGCTCGTCCACCTGGACGTCGATGCCGTGGGCCTTCGCAATCTCGCGGTCGTTCGCGTCGGCGAAGACCGAGACGTAGCGGGCAGCGATGTCCGATCCGCGAGTCCAGCCGTGGTGGTCCTCGAGGTGGGCCTGGGAGACGCCCTGACTAGCGAGGTGCGATGCCGAGGACTTCCGGAAGTTCGAGGGCGTGACCGGTCGGTCGACGTCGGCCTTTCGGGCCTTCTCTTTCAGGATGTCTCGGACACGATTGTTCGAGATCGAGTCGCCGGTGTTGAGGTTACACCACAGTGGATCGCTCCCGCTACCGGGATGAACCTCGAGCCAGCGGTTGACGTAGGGAACCGACGGGATCAGGACGGGCGATCGTCGGCCCTGCTTCCCGTCGACGGTGACCTGGAGGCCGTACTTGTGGTCGGAGATCTGCTTCGGCGTCAGGTCGAACAGCTCGTACGGTCGGGGACCGAGATCCCAGGCGAGGGCGATCAGTGCGCGATCGCGAAGATTCGCGCAGGCGTCGATCATCGGGAGGATGTCCTCCTCCCAGCGGAGCATGTCGCCGGGATCCGGAGCAGGATCGTGGTTGCTCGGATACCCGCCAGGAATCCAGGCGAGGCTCTCCGGTATCTCGTCGACGTCGTCGTCGCTGGCGAGTTTGCCGAACTGCCGGAGCGTGACGCGATAGTCTTTGTTCGTCTCGGCGGAGTCAGCCTTCTCGGTGTTGATCCAGGCGACGAGGCGCTCGGCAGCGTCCCGGTCCTCGAGGGCGTCGGCGAGGCCGCCGACCTCCTGGGCCATCTTCACAGCTCGCATGAGGTACTTCTCGTGAGCGAAGTCAGAGTACTTCGAGGGCCCGAGGATACGGATGCGATCGGACATGCGCCGGAGGACCTCGGCGTCAGTCTCGCTCATGTCCTCGGCCTCGTCGATCCGCTCGCGGAGCCGTTTGATCGACTGCTCCGGATTCGAGGTCATGACTTATACTATTTGTACGGGCATGTAAAGGTAGGATTTGGATCCCTCTCCGGGCACTTCCGTTCTACGCGACGTCACGAACACAGTGAGCGACGAGTCTATACGGAAGTGCCCCAGAGCCCTCCCCAGGCATCTATCAAGCCTTTCGGGTACCCTACAAAACACTCGCTGAGTCGAGTGTCTACCGTGCCGCTCTCCGGAGCGGTATCGCTCTACGAGAGTTCGTGTAACGTGTCTTCGACATCGAGGCGGTCAGTACGTTCGAGTGACAAAGCTTATTCCGGAACCCTTCCGCATTATTTTCTGCAGGGAGCGTGTGACAACGAAGGGTGCAGCCGATTCGATTCGGCTGGCTGTTTTCCGGAAGCGTTCCGTTCTACAGGGAGGCTTGTGTACCGTCTCGTCAGGATCGGAATCGGACTCGAGCAGTCGGGAGACGGACACTCGTCCGTCTCGGCAGCGTTGTCGCGGTCGTCGGCGTGAATCGTTCGACCCGTATATCAGCCTTGGAGGCGAAGAGTGAGGGAGCCGATTTTCACTTTGCACACGGGGTGTGGTAGCGGTAGTCGATGGATGATCCGCGAGCGACTCTGACCAGAAAACAGTTTCCGAAAGCTGACCGTGAAAGAATCGGTCGGGCCGCTGTGGACCCCGTGATCGCTCCCGACCCTCCTGTTTCCTCACCCGGGAGAGATTTCGCCGTCGAGTAAC